>DATDCR010000137.1:0-10358 GCA_036524215.1 Burkholderiales bacterium | reverse complement strand
GGTTCTTCATCGAGCCGGAGATCGACGGCGGGCGCGTGTACCTCGAGACCGGTACGCCGGCGCCCGTCGCCGACGGGCTTCGCGCGCGCGGGCACGAGATCGTCGTCGATCCGCCGACCACCGGCCGCTCGATGTTCGGGCGCGGCCAGGTGATTCTGCGGCAGCCCGACGGGTCGCTCGTCGGCGGCAGCGACCACCGCGCCGACGGTTGCGCGCTCGCATCATGACCGGGGACGATCGCTGGACACGACGCGATTTTCTCTCGGTCGGCGCGTTAGGCGTGCTCGGCCTGGCGACCGGGCAGCACCCGATCGCCATGTTCGGCACGCTGCGCGCCGGCTGCGTCGTCGTGAACGTGAATCCGCTCTATACCGCACGCGAGCTCGAGCACCAGCTCAATGACTCGGGCGCCGAAGCGATCGTCATCCTGGAGAACTTCGCCGGCGTGCTCGAGCAGGTGCGCTCGCGCACGCCGCTCAAGCACGTCGTCATCACCTCGCTTGGCGAGATGCTGGGCCTGAAGGGCCTGCTGGTGAACCTGGTGGTGCGCAAGGTGAAGAAGATGGTGCCGGCTTACCACCTGCCGGGCGCCCTCTCGTTCAAGCAGGCGCTCGCCGAAGGCTCGGGAGCAAAGCTCGTCACGCCGCCGCTGGGGCACAACGATCTCGCATTCCTTCAGTACACCGGCGGCACCACGGGCATCTCCAAGGGCGCCATGCTGCTGCACCGTAATGTGATCGCGGCGCTGCTGCAGTACAAGACCTGGCTCGGGCCGGCGGTCGGCGACGAGCGACCGATCATCATCACCGCGCTGCCGCTCTATCACATCTTCTCGCTCACCGTGAACTGCCTGAACATGATGGTGGTGGGCGGCGAGAACATCCTCATTACCAACCCGCGCGATATTCCCGGCTTCGTGAAGGAGCTGGGCAAGCAGCGCTTCACCATGATCAGCGGCGTCAACACGCTCTTCAATGCGCTGCTCAACAACCCGGATTTCGCCAAGCTCGATTTCTCGCACCTGAAGTTCGCGCTCGGCGGCGGCATGGCGGTGCAGAAGGCGGTGGCCGAGCGCTGGAAGCAGGTCACCGGCACGACGCTGATCGAAGGTTACGGCCTTACCGAAACCGCGCCGGCGGCCACCGCCAATCCGCTCGACCTCGCCGAATACAGCGGCTCGATCGGCGTGCCGATGCCCTCGACCGACATCGAGCTGCGCGACGACGCCGGCCACGCCGTGCCGCTCGGCGAGGCCGGCGAGATCTGCATCCGTGGTCCCCAGGTGATGGCCGGTTACTGGCAGCGGCCGGACGAGACGGCGAAAGTGCTGAGCGCGGACGGCTTTCTCCACACCGGCGACATCGGCGTGATGGACGACAAGGGATTCATCCGCATCGTCGATCGCAAGAAGGACATGATCGTCGTCTCGGGCTTCAAGGTCTTCCCGAACGAGATCGAGCAGATCGTCGCCATGCATCCCGGCGTGCTCGAATGCGCCGTGGTCGGCGTGCCGGATCCGCACTCCGGCGAGGTGCCGAAAGTGTACGTGGTGAAGAAAGACCCGCAGCTCACCGAGCAGGACGTGCTCGAGCATTGCCGGCGCGAGCTCACGGGCTACAAGCGGCCGAAGTTCGTGGAGTTCCGCACGGAGCTGCCCAAGACCAACGTCGGCAAGATCTTGCGGCGTGCATTGCGCGAGGAGCTCAAAGCCGCTGCATAGTGCGATGCGGCACCGCGGCAATTCTGTTATAAGAAAAGCATCACCATAACGCGGGGCGGGGATGCTCTACAGTCTTTACGAGGCGCAGCATATGGCGCTCGCGCCGGTGCGCTTCATGGCGGAGTGGTCGCGCGGCTGGTTCGGCCATCCCTTCAGCCCGCTCGCGCATTGGCCGCTCTCGCGCCGCGTCGCGGCGTCGAGCGATCTTTTCCTGCGCGTCACGGACCGCTACGAAAAGCCGGACTGGGATCTTCCCGGCATCGAATTGGAAGTCGTGGCGGAGAAGCCCTTCTGCAGGCTGATCCATTGCAAGCAAGGCGCCGCTGACAAGCCGAAGGTCCTGCTCGTTGCCCCGCTTTCCGGGCACCACGCGACGCTGCTTCGGGATACGGTACGCGCGCTCGTCGCCGAGCACGATGTATGGGTGACGGACTGGCTCAACGCGCGCCTGGTGCCGCTCACGGCCGGTCCGTTCCATCTCGCCGACTACATCGATTACGTGCGCGAGTGGATCACGCTGCTGTCCCCCCGGCTGAACGTCATTTCGGTCTGCCAACCGACGGTGCCGGTTCTCGCGGCGGTTGCGCTTATGGCGTCGCACCGCGAAGCGCAGCCGCTCGCCATGGTGATGATGGGCGGGCCCATCGACGCCCGTCGCAGCCCGACGGCGGTCAACAACCTCGCTCGGCAGAAGCCGTATTCCTGGTTCGAGCAGAACGTGATCCAGCGCGTGCCGCCGAAGTATCCGGGCTACATGCGCCGCGTGTATCCGGGCTTCCTGCAGCATCTGGGCTTCGTGGCGATGAATCCCGATCGCCACCTGAACGCGCATTGGGAGTACTTCAACCATCTGATGGTCGGCGACGGCGAGTCGGCCGAGGCGCATCGGCGCTTCTACGACGAATACAACGCCGTGCTCGATCTGCCGGCGGAGTATTACCTCGACACGATCAAGGCGGTATTCCAGGACTTCGCGCTGCCGAAAGGCCGCATGTTCGTGCGCGATGAGCTGGTGCGGCCGCAGGCGATCCGCGAGGCCGCGCTGCTCACGATCGAGGGCGAGCTCGACGATATCTCGGGCAACGGCCAGACCGAGGCAGCCCACGCGCTTTGCCTCAATATCCCGCGCGAGCGGCGCGCACATTTCGTCGCGCCCGGGGTGGGCCACTACGGGATCTTTTCCGGACGGCGCTGGCGCGAGGTGATCTTCCCGCGCGTGCGCGACTTCATCGCCGCGAACGGCTGAACGTCAAAGCTCGTAGCGCGAGCCTTCTTCGCCGCGTACCGTGCGCTCGACCACGGCGCGGGGCAGATGGGGAGCGAAGAGCTCGATGAAGTCGTAGGCGTAGCGGCGCAGGTAGGCGTTGCGCTTGATGCCCAGCCGCGTCGTGCTCGACTCGAAAAGATGGCTGGCGTCGATGGCCCGCAAGCCGCGGTCCCGGCTCGGGTCGAACGCGATCTTCGCCAGGATGCCGACGCCGAGGCCGAGCTCGACGTAAGTCTTGATCACGTCGGAGTCGAGCGCGGTCAGTACCACGTTGGGGTGCAGGCCGCGGTTCTCGAAGGCCTTCTCGACCAGCGAGCGGTTGGCGAATGCGAAGTCGTAGGTCACGATCGGGTACTCGGCCAGCTTCTCGAGGGTGAGGGGTGCGACCTTGAGCAGCGGATGCTTGGGCGGCACCACGACGCACCGGTTCCATTGAAAGACCGGCATGGAAACGATTTCCGGGTAGACGGCGATCGTCTCGGTGGCGACGCAAAGATCCGCCTCGCCGCTCACTACCTGCTCGCAGATCTGCGTCGGATTGCCCTGATGGATGACGAGCTTCACGCTCGGGTAGCGCTTCTTGAAGGCGGCGACCGCGTTCGGCAGGGAATAGCGTGCCTGCGTGTGCGTCGCGGCGATGGTGAGCGTGCCGACCTGGTCGTTGGCGAATTCTTCCCCGGCGCGGCGCAGGTTCTGCGCTTCCGACAGGATCCGCTCGGCAATCGAGACGACCGCCTTGCCGGGCTCGGTAATCGCGACCAGGCGCTTGCCGTGGCGCACGAACACTTCGACGCCGAGCTCGTCCTCCAGGGCGCGGATCTGCTTCGACACGCCGGGCTGGGAGGTGTGCAAGGCCTCGGCGGCCTCGGAAACGTTGAGGCCCCGGCGTACGACTTCCGTGAGGTAGCGCAGCTGCTGCAGCTTCATGAGTTAGATCTAGTTGGCATAACATCCTAACACAATAGTCTTTGCCGGTATAAGGAGCGCCCCTAGCATTCCCAGGCATGGAGCTTGGGGCGCTGGTCCTCGTCGCTGTCACCTTGGCCGCCGCGTTCGTCAATGGCGCGCTCGGCTACGGGTTTTCCTCGCTCACCGTGCCGGTGGCGCTCGTGTTTTTCGCCGGGCGGGTGCTGAACCCGGCGCTCGTCGTCATCGAGCTGTTCATGAACTCGTACGTCCTCTTTCTCAACCGCCGTGCGATCCGCATGGTCTGGCGGCGTGTTTGGCCGATCGCGACCGGCCTTGTACCGGGCGTTGCGGCGGGCAGCTATCTTCTCGCCACGATCCATCCCGACTGGGCGAAGTTCGGCACGTACGTGGTGCTGCTGCCGCTGATTCTCCTGCAGGCCGCAGGCGTGCGACGCGCGCTCGCAAGCGAGCGCTTGATCGGTGCGCCGTTCGGCGCCGGCCTCGGCTTCCTCTACTCAGTCACTACGATCTCCGGCCCGCCACTCGCGCTGCTCTTCAACAACCAGGGGCTGGCGCGCGCGGACTTTCGCGCGGGACTTGCGCTGATTCGTGTCGCCGAATCCGCTTTAACCGCGTTTGCCTATTACCAGCTCGGACTTTTCACCACCGAGGCGCTGCGGCTCGGCGCCTGGATCGTGCCGAGCGTGCTCGTCGGCATCCCGCTCGGCGCTTACGCTATCCGCCACATTGAGGCCGAGACGTTTCGGCGTATCTGCATGAGCTTCGACGTGTGGGTGGTGGGCTTCGGTCTCGGCCGTGCACTGGCCGCCTTGGGCGCTGTTTCGCCCCTGACCGCGTACAGCCCGCTGGCGGCGGCCGTCCTGCTCGATGCCTGGCTCCTCTTCGCCTTCTTCAAGTCCCGCCGCACCGCCTTGGCGCCCGCCTGACATGTACGTCTACGACGAAATCGACCAGGGGATGGTTGACGAGCGCGTTCGCCAGTTCCGCGACCAGACGCGGCGCTTCCTCGCGGGCCGGCTGTCGGAAGACGAGTTCCGCGCCCTGAGGCTGCGCAATGGCCTCTACATCCAGCGCTACGCGCCCATGCTGCGGATCGCGATCCCGTACGGTCTCTTGTCCGCGACCCAACTTAGAAAGCTGGCGGAGATCACGCGGCGGTACGACCGCGGCTATGGCCACTTCTCGACGCGGCAGAACCTGCAACTCAATTGGCCGAAGCTCGCCGAAGTGCCGGACATCCTTGCCGAGCTGGCCACGGTACAGATGCACGCGATCCAGACCTCGGGCAATTGCGTGCGCAACATCACCACCGACCACTTCGCCGGTGTCGCGCCGGACGAAATCGTCGATTCCTTCGTCTGGTGCGAGCTGATCCGCCAGTGGTCGACCTTCAACGCCGAGTTCAGCTACCTGCCGCGCAAGTTCAAGATCGGCGTCAACGGCGCCGCCAACGATCGCGTGGCCACGTACGTCCACGACGTCGGCCTTCACGCGCTCAAGCGCGACGGCGAGATCGGTTTTCGCGTGATCGTGGGCGGCGGACTCGGCCGCACGCCGATCATCGGGCAGGTGATCCGCGAATTCCTCCCGTGGCCGCATGTGCTTACGTATCTAGACGCGATCCTTCGCGTCTACAACCGTTTCGGCCGCCGCGACAACATCCACAAGGCTCGCATCAAGATCCTCCTCAAGGAGCGCGGTATCGAACGCTTCCGCGAAGAAGTGGAAGCGGAGTGGACTCTGCTGAAGGATGGTCCGGCGACCGTCACGGCCGAGGAAATCCGGCGCATCGAAGCGCGCTTCACCCGCCCGCAGTACGAAACAGGGACAGACCACGTTTTCAGCCCCGCGAAAAAAGCGCGCTCTGTCCCTGGTTTCGACGCCTGGCACAGACGCAACGTGCATCCGCACAAGGTGCCGGGGTACGCGGCCGTTACGCTTTCGCTCAAGAAGACCGGCGTGCCGCCTGGCGACGTGACGGCGGATCAGATGGACGCCATCGCGGATCTCGCCGAGCGGTTCTCGTTCGGCGAGTTGCGCGTCTCGCATGAGCAGAATCTGATCCTTGCCGACGTGCGCGAGCAGGACCTGCCGGCCGTCTGGCAGGCGGCAAAGGCGCTCGGCCTGGCAACGCCCAATCTCGGGTTGCTCACGAACATCATCAGCTGCCCCGGTGGCGACTTCTGCGCGCTCGCCAACGCCAAGTCGATCCCGGTGGCGCGGGCGATTCAGGAACGTTTCGAAGACCTCGATTACCTGCATGACATCGGTGAGCTCGACCTCAACATCTCCGGCTGCATGAATGCCTGCGGCCATCACCACGTCGGCCACATCGGCATCCTCGGCGTCGATAAGCACGGCGAGGAGTGGTACCAGGTCGAAATCGGCGGCAATCAGGGAAAGACCCGGGCGGGCGAAACGTCGCCCGGCGCGGCGCTCGGCAAGGTCATCGGCCCGTCGTTTGCGCGCCAGGAGGTCCCGTGGGTCGTCGAGAAGCTGATCGAGTGCTATCTCGCGCGCCGCGACAGCGAGGCGGAACGCTTCATCGACGTCGTTCATCGTCTCGGGATCGAGCCTTTCAAGGAGCAGGTGTATGGCCATGCTGATCAAAGGACGGCAAATCGTCAGCGAGGCGTCGCCCTCGCCTGAGCAAGGCGAGGTGCTGCGCATCGAGCCTTCCGACGACCCGGGAGCGCTCGTGGGTCGAATCGCGCACGCACGGCGCGTCGATGTCCATTTCCCGAAGTTCGGCGATGGGCGTGGCTTTTCCACGGCACGCCTGCTGCGCGAACGCTATGGCTATCGAGGCGAGCTGCGCGCCGTGGGCCAGATTACGCGCGACCATCTTCCGTTCCTCGAGCGCTGCGGGTTCGACGCCTTCGAGCTGCGCGACGGCGAAGATCCGTGGGAAGCGCTGGCGAGCTTCGAGGTCTTCAGCGAGACGTATCAGTCGACCGTCGCCGAGCCCCGGCCACTCTTCCGACGCCGATCATGAAAGCGCAATTGCATCGCACGCTCGGCGCCATTGCGGCGGGGTATTCGCCGGCCGTCCTGGCAAGCAGCCTCTCGGCCGAAGACATGGTGTTGACCGACGCCATTGCAGGCCTTCGTCTGCCGATCGCGATCTTCATCCTGGACACCGGGCGACTGCATGCCGATACCGTCGCCCTCGTCGGCCGCATTCGCGCGCGCTACGGTATCGACGTGAAGGTGTACGAGCCGCAAGCGGCGGCGGTGGCGGCGTATGTGCAGGGCCACGGCGCGGACGCCTTCTATCGGAGTGTCGAATTGCGTCAGGCGTGCTGTGAGATCCGTAAGGTCGAGCCCCTGCGCCGGGCGCTCGCCGGCCAGCGCGCCTGGATTACCGGTCAGCGCCGCGACCATTCCCGTGCTCGCGCGATCCTCGCGGAGCGCGAATTCGATCCTGCTCACGGCTTGATGAAGTTCAACCCGCTCGCGGCCTGGAGCGAAGAAGACGTGTGGGCGTACATCGACGAGCGCGACGTGCCCTACAACCGGCTTTACGACCAGGGCTATCGGTCGATCGGCTGCGCTCCGTGCACGCGGCCCGTCTTGCCGCACGAGCCGGCGCGCGCGGGTCGCTGGTGGTGGGAGCCGGAAGCACATAACGAGTGCGGCTTGCACTCCCGAAAGGCGATCGAAGCATGAGCGCAGTGCTGCAGAGCACACTTCCCGAGGTTGAGCGCGACCATCTCCACTGGCTGGAGTCCGAAGCGGTGTACATCCTTCGCGAGGTGGCCGGTCAGTGCCAGAACCCGGTGCTCTTCTTCTCCGGCGGCAAGGACTCCATCGTGCTGCTACGCCTCGCCGAGAAGGCCTTCCGTCCGGGCCGCTTCCCGTTCCCGCTGCTCCATATCGATACCGGGCACAATTTCCCCGAGGTGATCGCTTTTCGCGACCGCCGCGTGGCAGAGCTCGGCGAGCGGCTTGTGGTGCGCTCGGTCGAGGATTCGATGCGCCGGGGCACCGTGCGCCTGCGCCTGGCAGAAGACAGCCGAAATGCCGCGCAGTCGGTCACGCTGCTCGAAGCGATCGCCGAGTTCGGCTTCGATGCCGCTATTGGCGGCGCACGGCGCGACGAGGAAAAAGCGAGAGCCAAGGAGCGCGTCTTTTCGGTGCGCGACGAGTTCGGCCAGTGGGACCCGCGCAATCAGCGGCCCGAGCTCTGGAGCCTTTACAACGCGCGCGTGAATCCGCGCGAGCACGTCCGGGTCTTCCCCATCAGCAACTGGACCGAGCTCGACGTGTGGCAATACATCGAGCGCGAACGACTCGAGGTCCCCTCGATCTATTTCGCGCACCGGCGGTCCGTGGTTCGCCGGCGCGGCTTGCTCGTCCCCGTGACGCCGCTCACGCCGCCGCGCGCCGGGGAGAACGTCGAAGACCTATCGGTGCGCTTCCGCACCGTCGGCGACATCAGCTGCACGTGCCCGGTGGCGTCGGACGCGGCAGACGTGGCGGCGATCATCGAAGAGACCATGGTCGCTCGCCTTACGGAGCGCGGCGCGACCCGCATGGATGATCAGACGTCCGAGGCGTCCATGGAGCGGCGCAAGAAGGAGGGCTACTTCTGATGCAGCCGCTGCGCTTTGCGACCGCCGGGAGTGTCGACGATGGAAAGAGCACGCTCATTGGCCGCCTGCTCTATGACGCGCGCGCCATCCATGATGACCAGCTCGTCGCCGTCGAGCGCGCGTCGCTGCGCCGCGGGGCGGCCGAGATCGATCTTTCGCTCCTCACCGACGGCCTGGAAGCCGAGCGGGAGCAGGGCATCACCATCGACGTCGCCTATCGCTACTTCACCAGCGGCAGGCGAAAATTCATCATCGCGGACTCGCCCGGGCACGAGCAGTACACCCGGAACATGGCGACCGGCGCGAGCAATGCCGATGCGCTGGTCTTGCTGGTGGACGTGCGCAAGGGCTTGCTGGCGCAGACGCGGCGCCACTTGCTGATCGCGCGCTTGCTCGGCCTGCGGCAGGCCCTCGTCTTCGTCAACAAGATGGATCTTGTCGGCTACGCCGAAGACGTGTTCGCGCGCCTGAGCGCGCAGATCGAAGCATTCGGCGCGTCGCTCGGGTTTGCGCGGCTCGTACTCATCCCGGGCTCCGCACTTCGCGGCGACATGGTGGTCGATCGTGGCGCTGCGCTCGGCTGGTATCAAGGGCCCACCCTGCTCGAGGGGCTGGAGCGGCTCGATTCGACGGCCGAAGCCGCGCTTGCCGGCCCGCTGCGATTTCCGGTGCAGCTCGTCTCGCGTCCTCACGGCAACGTGCCGCGCGCGTACATGGGACGCATCGAATCGGGGCACTTGCTCGCAGGCACGGAGGTGCTGACTTTCCCGGGCGGACGGCGAAGCCGTGTGCGACAGATCGTCGCACACGGCAGCGAGCGCGAAATCGGCGTCGCGGGGGATTCGATCAGCGTGGTCCTCGCTGACGACATCGACCTCGCGCGCGGCGACCTCATCGCCGACCCGTACCGGCCGCCGCGCGAACTGCGGTCGCTCGAAGTCACGCTCATCTGGCTTGGCGGCGAGCCGCTGCGCCTCGGCGCGCGATATGCGGTACAGCAGGCCGCGCGTCGCGTGCCCGCAAAGGTGGCGTCAGTCGCTAGCCGTCTGGATATCCAGACCCTCGAGGAAGCGAGCGCCGAAGGAGACGTCACGGCCAACGACATCGTGAAGGCGCGGCTATCGCTTCAAACGCCGCTCTTTGTCGATTCGTATGAAACGGTGCGCAGCATGGGAGCCTTGATCCTGATCGACGAGGCGACGAACCATACGGTTGCGGCCGCTCTCGTGCGATGAGCGGAACTGTATATCTCGTCGGCGCCGGCCCGGGGGCGGTCGACCTCCTGACCCTGCGCGCGGCGCGGCTGCTCGAGCGTGCCGACATCGTGTTCCACGATGCGCTCGTGCATGCGGAAGTGCTGGCCCTCGCCGCGCGCGCCGAGAAGGTGGCGGTCGGCAAGCGCTGCGGCCGGCACGCCACGGTGCAGCACTTCATCAACAAGCAGCTCGTGGATGCGGCGCGCAAGCACGCGATTGTCGTGCGGCTGAAGGGCGGCGACCCGATGCTTTTTGGCAGGGCCCATGAAGAAATCACGTCTCTGCGCCGCGCCGGCATTTGCGTCGAGGTCGTCCCCGGCGTAACGGCCGCTTCGGCGGCGAGCGCCGATCTGGCGGTGTCGCTCACGCGGCGGGCGCTCGCGCGCAGCGTTGCCTTCGTCACGCCTCGCGTGGGCGATGGCGCGCCCGAAAGCAGCTGGACGCGGGCCGCGGTGGCGGCCGATACGGTCGCGATCTACATGGGCGCCGGCGAGGCGCAAGCGATCGCGCGTGCGTTGATTGAGGCAGGTAAACCGCCGGCCACGCCGGTGGCTATCGTGGAAGGGGCCTCGTTACCGCAGGCGCGGATT
>DATDCR010000136.1:0-5673 GCA_036524215.1 Burkholderiales bacterium | reverse complement strand
CTCGTCGGCGCGCAGCGTCTGCGAGATGTACGCACCCTCGTCGAGATCGTTGGTGAACAGCGTCTGCACCTTGTCGATCTTTGTCTCGCGCAGCTGGGCGAGCAGCGTTTCGGTGATCTCGTCGTTCGCGTTGGCGATGATCTCGCCGGTTTCCTTGTTGACCACGTTGTGCGCGAGCGTGCGCCCGAGCAGGAACTCGTCCGGCGCGCTGATGCGCTTGATGCCGGCCGTCTCCATGTCGCGGATGTGCTTGACCGTGATGCGCTTGTCCTTGGCGACGATCGTCTTGCCCTGCTTGTCGTTGATGTCGAAGCGCGCCACCTCGCCGCGCAGGCGCTCGGGGACGACGTCGAACTCGGCGCCGGTCGGCTTGATGTGGAAGGTGTCGAAGTCGAAGAACTCCTTCAGGATCCGCTCGGGCGTGTAGCCGAGCGCCTTGAGGAGGATGGTCACCGGCATCTTGCGGCGGCGGTCGACGCGGAAGAAGACGATGTCCTTCGGGTCGAATTCGAAGTCGAGCCAGGAGCCGCGATACGGAATCACGCGGGCGGAGAACAGCAGCTTCCCGCTCGAGTGCGTCTTGCCGCGGTCGTGCTCGAAGAACACGCCGGGGGAGCGGTGCAGCTGCGACACGATCACGCGCTCCGTGCCGTTGATGATGAATGACCCGGTGGTCGTCATGAGCGGAATCTCGCCCATGTAGACCTCCTGCTCCTTCACTTCCTTGGTCGTCGGCTTGGGCGCCTCCTTGTCCATGATGACGAGGCGCACCTTCGCGCGCAGCGGGCTGGCGTAGGTGAGGCCGCGCTGCTGGCACTCCTTGACGTCGAAGGGCGGCTCGCCCAGCGAGTAGCTCACGAACTCCAGCCGCGCGTTCTGCGAGTGGCTGACGATCGGGAAAATCGAGGTAAACGCCGCCTGCAAGCCCTCGTTCTTGCGACCCTCCGGCGACATGTGCGCCTGGAGAAAGCCGGTGTAGGACTCGAGCTGGGTCGCGATGAGGAACGGCACTTTCTGCACGATCGCCCGTTTCGCGAAGCTCTTGCGGATACGTTTACGCTCGGTCAAGGAATAGGTCATCGAGGCTCCTGGTCGCCCAACGCTGAAGAACAGAGGAAAAACCTTGATCGCTCAAGGTTTTTGCTCTGTCCTCCGGAGGCGCGGAAGGGTCGTGTGACCCTTCCGGCGTCCGGAAGTTCCTTACTTGATTTCCGCCTTCGCTCCGGCGTCGGTCAGCTTCTTGGCGATCGCGTCCGCGTCCGCCTTGGAGATGCCTTCCTTGACGGCCTTGGGCGCGCCGTCGACGAGATCCTTGGCCTCCTTCAGGCCGAGGCTCGTGACTTCGCGAACCGCCTTGATGACGTTCACCTTGTTGTCGCCGACCGCCGTGAGCATCACGGTGAATTCGGTCTTCTCCTCGACCGGCGCCGCGGCGCCACCGCCCGCCGCCGGGCCCGCCACCGCAACCGCAGCGGCAGCCGAAACGCCGAATTTCTCTTCCATGTCCTTGATGAGCTGCGAGAGCTCGAGGACGGTCATCTTGCTGATTTCTTCCAGGATCTGTGCACGTTCCATTTTCGATTTCCCTCTGAATAGGTTCCTGACTGGGTTGTCTTAGGCCGCAGCCTTCTCTTTCGTGTCGCGGTAGGCGGCAAGCGTGCGCGCGAATCTCGCCGGCACTTCGTTCATCGTGCGTACGAGCTTCGCCACCGGTGCCTGCATGGTGCCCATCAGCTTCGCCAGCAGCTCTTCGCGGCTCGGCAGCAATGCGAGCGCCTTGACGTCCTTGTCGGACATCTTGGTATTCGGCATCGCCCCGCCGCGGATCACGAAGAGCTCGTTTTCCTTGGCGAAATCCGCGAGCACCTTTGCGCCGGCGACGGGGTCGGTGGCAATGCCGTACATCAGCGGCCCGACCATCTGGTCGGACAGCTTCTCGAACGGCGTGCCCTTGACCGCCCTGCGCGCCAGCGTGTTCTTCAGCACGCGCAGGTAAAGTCCCGACTTCCTCGCCCTTGCGCGAAGCTGCGTAACGCGCCCGACGTCGAGGCCGCGATACTCCGCGACGATGACGGCCTGCGCATTCGCGAGCTGGGCCGCCACTTCCGCGACCACCGCCTGCTTCTGCTCCAGGTTAAGACTCAAGGTCTACCTCCATTGCAACTGTTGCGGACGCTTTCGCGTCCATTTCCGGCGACCTTGAATTCAGGAACCCACAATGCATTCCTTCCTCCGGGTGCGCCGTCTGCGCAGGGAATTGCCCGATTAAGCCTCGCGGCCCCTGCGGTCTTTGACGACAGCTGTTCCTTCGAACAGCAGCCCAAAGTCCTCATTTCTCCTTACTGTTGTGCCGAAAGCGACGCGGGATCGACCTTGACGCCGACACCCATCGTGCTCGACACGGAAAGCTTCCTCAAAAAGATGCCCTTGGTTGCGGCGGGCTTCGCCTTGTTCAGCGCGTCGACCAGCGCGGCGAGGTTCTCGCGCAGCTGCTCCGGCGAGAACGAGGCGCGGCCGATCGTGCATTGCACGACGCCCGACTTGTCGGCGCGGAACTGCACCTGACCGGCTTTCGCGTTTTTCACCGCGCCTGCCACGTCCGGCGTCACGGTGCCGACCTTCGGGTTCGGCATCAGGCCGCGCGGGCCGAGAATCTGGCCGAGCGCACCGACCACCCGCATGGCTTCCGGCGCCGCGATCACGACATCGAAATCCATCTTGCCGGCCTTGACTTGCTCGGCGA
Organism: Burkholderiales bacterium; assembly: GCA_036524215.1. Taxonomy (GTDB): domain Bacteria; phylum Pseudomonadota; class Gammaproteobacteria; order Burkholderiales; family SG8-39; genus SCGC-AG-212-J23. Next base: position 2,930 of record DATDCR010000136.1, on the reverse strand, counting down.
GGTCTTCCATGCCGACGATGTCCGCCCCGGCGGCCTTGGCCGCTTGCGCCTTGTCGCCAGGCGCGAAGACGGCGACGCGCACCTTCTTGCCGGTGCCGGCAGGCAGCACGACCGAGCCGCGCACCGTCTGGTCGCCCTTTTTCGCGTCGATGCCGAGGTTCACGGCAACGTCGATCGCTTCGTCGAACTTGGCGGTCGCCGTCTCTTTCACGAGCTTGAGCGCTTCCGCCGCCGCGTAGGTCTTGTTGCGGTCGACCTTGTTGGCGAACGCCTTCCTGCGCTTGGAGATGTGCGGCATTACATGCCCTCCACGATGACGCCCATCGAGCGGGCGCTGCCGGCGACGATTCGCATCGCTGCCTCGAGATCCGTCGCATTCAGGTCGGGCAGCTTCTGCTTCGCGATGTCCTCGACCTGCTTGCGGGTGATCTTTCCGACCTTGTCCGTGTGCGGACGCGGGCTGCCCGACTCGATGCCGGCGGCCTTCTTGATCAACACCGTGGTCGGCGGCGTCTTGATGATGAAGGAGAAGCTCTTGTCCGCGTACGCCGTGATGACGACGGGCAGCGGCAGGCCGGGCTCCACCTTCTGCGTCTGCGCATTGAACGCCTTGCAGAACTCCATGATGTTGAGGCCGCGCTGACCGAGCGCCGGGCCGATCGGCGGCGAGGGATTCGCCTTCCCCGCCGGCACCTGAAGCTTGATCAGGCCAACGATTTTCTTCGCCATGCTTCTCTCCTAGTTATGGGTGCAAGCGGGACTGGCCGTCCCTCCCCGGCTCATGTTCCTAACGATTACGCCTTCTCAACCTGCCCGAATTCCAGCTCTACGGGCGTCGACCTGCCGAAGATCGTCACCGCCACGCGGAGACGGCTCTTCTCGTAATTCACGTCCTCGACGGTGCCCTGGAAGTCGGTGAACGGGCCATCCTTCACGCGCACCATCTCGCCCACCTCGAACAGCACCTTCGGCTTGGGCTTCTCCACGCCCTCGCGCATCTGCTGCATGATCGCTTCGACTTCCTTCTCCGGAATCGGCGCCGGCTTGGTCGCCGTGCCGCCCACGAAGCCCGTGACCTTGTTCGTGTTCTTCACCAGATGCCAGGTGTCGTCGTTCATCTCCATCTCGACGAGCACATAGCCGGGGAAGAACTTGCGCTCGGACATGTGCTTCTGCCCGGACTTCATCTCCACCACCTCTTCCACCGGCACCAGGATCTTGCCGAACTTGTCCGCCATGCCGGCGCGGTTGATGCGGTCCTCGAGCGCGCGCTGGACCGATTTCTCGAAACCGGAATAGGCGTGCACCACGTACCAACGCTTGCTCATGTCTTCTTCCAGCCGAGTATTAGGTCGTAGAGAACCCATTCGAGTGTCTTGTCGCTTACCCAAAGAAATATCGCCATCACCACGACGAAGGCGAACACCGCCGCCGTCGTTTGCATCGTTTCCTTCCGCGTCGGCCACACCACCTTCTTGACTTCGGTGATGGCCTCGCCGGCGAAGACGCCGAATTGCCGGCCCGGCTCGCTGAACCACGCGACCGCGGCACCGGCAAGCACACCCGCCACTACGGCGAGGATGCGCAGCACCAAGGCGGTCGCTTCGCCGAGCCAGTAGTAGGCCCAGATGCCCGCCGCAACGAGCGCCACCGCAATTACCAGCTTCGCCTTATCGATCATCGAATGGAGTTGGCAGGGGCAGAGGGCCTCGAACCCCCAACCTTCGGTTTTGGAGACCGACGCTCTGCCAATTGAGCTATGCCCCTGTCTTCCCTCGTCCCGTTTACTCGATGATCTTCGCCACGACGCCGGCGCCCACCGTCTTGCCGCCCTCGCGGATGGCGAAGCGCAGCCCCTGTTCCATCGCGATGGGGGTGATCAGCGTCACCACCATCTTCACGTTGTCCCCGGGCATCACCATCTCGGTGCCCTTGGGCAGCTCCACCGCCCCCGTCACGTCGGTCGTCCTGAAGTAAAACTGCGGCCGGTAGTTGTTGAAGAACGGCGTGTGCCGCCCGCCCTCTTCCTTGCTCAGCACGTACACCTCGCACTCGAACTTCTTGTGCGGGGTGATCGAGCCGGGCTTCGCCAGCACCTGGCCGCGCTCCACCTCCTCGCGCTTGGTGCCCCGCAGCAGAATCCCCACGTTGTCGCCCGCCTGGCCCTCGTCCAAGAGCTTCCTGAACATCTCCACGCCCGTGCACACCGTCTTTTGCGTCGGGCGGATGCCCACGATCTCGATCTCGTCGCCCACCTTGATGATGCCGCGCTCCACGCGCCCGGTCACCACCGTGCCCCGGCCCGAGATGGAGAACACGTCCTCCACCGGCATCAGGAACGGCTTGTCGATCTCGCGCTTGGGCGTCGGAATGTAGGAGTCCAGCGCCTCGGCAAGCTTCATGATCGACTTGGTGCCCAGGTCACTGTCTTCCCCCTCCAGCGCCTTGAGCGCCGAGCCGATCACGATCGGGGTCTTGTCCCCGGGAAAGTCGTACTTGGACAGAAGCTCGCGCACCTCCACCTCGACCAGCTCCAAGAGCTCCTTGTCGTCCACCATGTCGGCCTTGTTCAGGTACACGACGATGTAGGGCACGCCCACCTGGCGCGCCAGCAGGATGTGCTCGCGCGTCTGCGGCATCGGCCCATCGGCGGCCGACACCACCAGAATCGCCCCGTCCATCTGCGCCGCCCCGGTGATCATGTTCTTGATGTAGTCCGCATGCCCCGGGCAGTCCACGTGCGCGTAGTGGCGCTTCTCCGTCTGGTACTCCACGTGCGCCGTGTTGATCGTGATGCCCCGCGCCTTCTCCTCCGGCGCCGCATCAATCTGGTCGTAGTTCTTCGCCTCACCCCCGTACTTCTTCGCAAGGATGTGCGTCATCGCCGCCGTCAGCGTCGTCTTGCCATGATCCACGTGACCAATCGTCCC
>DATDCR010000135.1:0-3093 GCA_036524215.1 Burkholderiales bacterium | reverse complement strand
ATCGACGTTGCCGGAACGGTAGGCGCGCAGCACTTCGGATACGTCGGCGAACATCGAACCTTCGCCCAATGCACCGACCTTCTCGCGCGTCATGTAGTACAGACCCAGCACGATGTCCTGCGACGGCACGATGATCGGCTCGCCGTTCGCCGGGGACAGCACGTTGTTCGAGGCGAGCATCAGCGTGCGCGCTTCCATCTGCGCTTCCAGCGACAGCGGCACGTGGACCGCCATCTGGTCGCCGTCGAAGTCGGCGTTGAACGCCGCGCAGACCAGCGGATGAAGCTGGATCGCCTTGCCCTCGATCAGCACCGGCTCGAACGCCTGGATGCCCAGGCGGTGCAGGGTCGGCGCGCGGTTCAGCATCACCGGGTGCTCGCGGATCACCTCCTCGAGGATGTCCCACACCTCGGGCACTTCCTGCTCGACCAGGCGCTTGGCCGCCTTGATGGTGGTGGCGAGGCCGAGCAGCTCCAGCTTGTTGAAGATGAAGGGCTTGAAGAGCTCCAGCGCCATCTTCTTCGGCAGGCCGCACTGGTGCAGCTTGAGCTGCGGGCCGACCACGATGACCGAGCGGCCCGAGTAGTCGACGCGCTTGCCGAGCAGGTTCTGACGGAAGCGGCCGCCCTTGCCCTTGATCATGTCGGCGAGCGACTTGAGCGGGCGCTTGTTGGCACCGGTCATCGCCTTGCCGCGGCGGCCGTTGTCGAGCAGCGAGTCCACCGCCTCCTGCAGCATGCGCTTTTCGTTGCGCACGATGATCTCGGGCGCCTTGAGCTCCAGCAGCCGCTTCAGGCGGTTGTTGCGGTTGATCACGCGCCGGTAGAGATCGTTCAGGTCCGAGGTGGCGAAGCGCCCGCCGTCCAGCGGCACCAGGGGCCGCAGCTCCGGCGGCAGCACCGGCAGCACTTCCATGACCATCCAGTCGGGCTTGATGTTCGAGGCCTTGAAGCCCTCGAGCACCTTCAGCCGCTTGGCGAACTTCTTGATCTTGGCGTCGCTGGAGGTCGCCTCGAGCTCCTTGCGGAGGTTGTCGATCTCCTTGTTGATGTCGAGCGCACGCAGCAGGGCGCGGATGCCTTCGGCGCCCATCGCGGCCTGGAAGTCGTCGCCGAATTCCTCGACCTTGGCGAGGTAGTCGTCCTCGGTGAGGAGCTGGCAGCGCTTGAGAGGCGTGAGGCCCGGGTCGGTCACGACATAGGCTTCGAAGTACAGCACGCGCTCGATGTCGCGCAGGGTCATGTCCAGCACCAACCCCAGCCTGGAAGGGAGGGACTTGAGGAACCAGATATGCGCCGTCGGGCTGGCGAGCTCGATGTGGCCCATGCGCTCGCGCCGCACCTTCGCCAGCGTCACTTCGACGCCGCATTTCTCGCAGATGACGCCGCGATGCTTGAGGCGCTTGTACTTGCCGCACAGGCACTCGTAGTCCTTGATCGGCCCGAAGATCTTGGCGCAGAACAGACCGTCGCGCTCGGGCTTGAAGGTGCGGTAGTTGATGGTCTCCGGCTTCTTCACCTCGCCGTAGGACCACGAGCGGATCTTCTCGGGCGAAGCGAGCCCGATCTTGATCGCGTCGAACTCCTCGTCCTGCTGGACCTGCTTGAAGAGCTCAAGGAGCGCTTTCATTAGAACCTCTCCAGATCGATGTCGATGCCAAGGGAGCGGATCTCCTTGACGAGCACGTTGAAGGACTCCGGCATGCCGGCGTCGATCTTGTGGTCGCCCTTGACGATGTTCTCGTACACCTTCGTGCGGCCCGTGATGTCATCGGACTTTACGGTGAGCATCTCCTGCAGCGTGTAGGCCGCGCCGTAGGCTTCCAGCGCCCAGACCTCCATCTCGCCGAAGCGCTGGCCGCCGAACTGCGCCTTGCCGCCGAGGGGCTGCTGCGTGACGAGCGAGTACGGCCCGGTCGAGCGCGCGTGCATCTTGTCGTCGACCAGGTGGTGCAGCTTCAGCATGTGCATGTAGCCCACGGTGACGTGGCGATCGAAGGCTTCGCCGGTGCGGCCGTCGAAGAGCTGCACTTGGCCGGAGGTCGGCAGGCCCGCCATCTCCAGCATGGCATTGATCTCGGACTCCGCCGCGCCATCGAACACCGGCGTCGCGAAGGGCACGCCTTCCTTCAGGTTGCTCGCCAGCTGGATCACTTCTTCGTCGGTGAGCTTGGTGAGATCCTTGTCCTCGCCGCTGCCCGAGTAGATGCGCTCGAGCATCTTGCGCACCTCCACCAGGCTCTGTTCCTGCGCTTTCTTCAGCAGCTCGCCCAGGCGCAGGCCGAGGCCCTTGGCCGCCCAGCCGAGATGGGTCTCCAGGATCTGGCCCACGTTCATGCGCGAAGGCACGCCGAGCGGGTTCAGCACCAGGTCGACGGGCGTGCCGTCGGCCATGTGCGGCATGTCCTCGACCGGCGTGATCTTGGAGATCACGCCCTTGTTGCCGTGGCGGCCGGCCATCTTGTCGCCCGGCTGCAGCCGGCGCTTCACCGCGACGTACACCTTCACCATCTTGAGCACGCCCGGCGGCAGCTCGTCGCCCTGCGTGAGTTTCTTCTTCTTCGCCTCGAACATGGCGTCGAATTCACGGCGCTTCTGCGCCAGCGATTCCTTCAGACCCTCGACCTGCGCGGCGGCTTCCTCGTTCGCCAGGCGGATGTCGAACCAGTCGAAGCGCTCCATGCCCTGCAGGTAGTCCTTCGTCACCTTCGCGCCCTTGGCAAGGCGCTTCGGGCCGCCATTGGCGGTCTTGTTCGTCAGCAGGCGCTCGAGGCGCTCGAACGTGTCGTTCTCGACGATCCGCATCTGGTCGTTGAGGTCCGTGCGGTAGCGCTTGAGCTCGTCCTCGATGATCGACTGGCTGCGCTTGTCGCGCTCGATGCCTTCGCGCGTGAACACCTGGACGTCGATGATGCAGCCGGAGATGCCCGAGGGCACGCGCAGGCTGGTGTCCTTCACGTCGGAGGCCTTCTCGCCGAAGATCGCGCGCAGCAGCTTTTCTTCCGGCGTCAGCTGGGTTTCGCCCTTGGGCGTGACCTTGCCGACGAGCACGTCGCCCGCCTCGACTTCGGCGCCGATGTAGACGATCCCGGAC
>DATDCR010000134.1:0-1556 GCA_036524215.1 Burkholderiales bacterium | reverse complement strand
TGCGTGTAGCCGGGATACTTGTCGCCGACGTCCATCAGGATGTTCTTTCCCCCGGCATCGGCATTGGCGTTGTAGATCAGGTTGAGCTCGACCTGCTGGGCGTTGCGCACGACCGCCACGGCATCGTTCGAAGCTTTCCAGTGCAGCGTAAAGCCGAGCAGGCTGTAGAACCGCATGGCCCGCTCGAGATCGCGGACACGGACGCCGACATGGTCGACGCCGGAAACGGCGATCACGCGGCCTTCAGTGCTGGCTGAACGCGCAGGAGCCGGGGCCGCCCGGATGGCCGCAGCTGCCGCAGGGGCCGGCGGCCGGCGCGGCTTCCGCGGTCTGCGCCGCGAACACCGAAAGTTTCTTGTCTAGCGCGTCGCTGCCGCACGAGGAACAAGTTGGCGTGTCGGAGGCGCGGACCAGCGTTTCGAACTCGTTGCCGCAGCTGCGGCAGCTGTACTCGTAGATCGGCATGGCGCGATTTTAATCTACACTGGCGTCTCGTCCCCAGGGAGCGCCCAATAATGCGCATCGGATTTCTCAGCAGTGTTGTCGTGCTCTGCACGCTCGCCTACGGCTGCGCCACGCCGCCGCCGGAGCCCAAGGCCGCCGAGCAGCCTGCCGCCTCGGCGCCGTCGAAGGAAGCGCATTCGCGCACCGGCACGCGCCTGCCGGGGTACGACTACAGCACCGGCTCGGGCTCGGTCAGCGAAACCAGCCGCGCGGGCTACGAGGACGAGAGGCGCATCAACACGACGAACCCGTTCGGCGGACACTAGCCGCCGGGGGGCCCGGCGCGGCGGCTTACGGGCTGCAGATCGCCGAGAGCTTCGCCCTCACGTCCTCGGGCAGCGGCACGGCCTTGCGTGCCGCGGTATCGAAGCAGACCTCGACCGTCTTCTGCGTCGCGCAGTGCGTCATCGAGTCGGCCTCGTAGAGCCACATCTCGTGGTTGAAGCTCTTCGTGCCGACGCGCTGGATGGCCCCCTTGATCAGGATCAGTTGCCCGGCGCGGATCTCGTGGTGGAAGTCGATGCTCAGCGTCGCCATCACCGTGCCGAGGCCGCGCGAGCGGATGTCGTCGAGCGATAGGCCGGCCATGGCGGGAAAGTGCCAGGCCGCGTCATCGAAGCAAGAGGCGTAATAGCGCACGTTCATGTGGCCGTAGATGTCGCACTGCGCCGGCATGACGATGGCGCGGTAGAGGTCGAACCATTTTTCCATGGGGTCTAGGGGTGGTGCGCGGAAAGGTAGGCGAGCTTCGCCGCGTACAGGTCATGGTCGCGGCGGGTCGTGCTGGTCTCGAGCGCGAGCGCGAGCTCCGCGCGCGCCGCGGCAACGTTGCCGAGCCTCAGTTCCGCCAGCCCAAGCCAGAAATGGAACTCGTGGTAATCGGGCGAGCGCGCGATCTCCCGGCGGAAGAGGCCGCGCGCGGCCGCGAAGTCCGCCGCCTCCATCGCCGCCAGGCCGCGATGGAAGAAATGGAACGGCGCATGCCGCTCGACGCGCGCGAGCTGCGCGTCGGCGGCCGCCGCTTCGGCGTGGCGGCCGAGCTTGCCGAGCGC
>DATDCR010000133.1:0-2254 GCA_036524215.1 Burkholderiales bacterium | reverse complement strand
AGTTGAAGCTGCGCCGGCATCGCCCGGGCGACATCGGCTGGGTGATCGAGCGCCACGGCGCGATCTACGACGAGGAGTACGGCTGGGGACTCGCCTTCGAGGCGCTGGTGGCCGAGATCGGCGCGAGGTTCCTGCAGAATTTCGATGCGCGACGCGAGCGTTGCTGGATCGCCGAGCTTGGCGGCGAGCGCGTCGGCTGCGTGTTCGTCGTGCGCCAGAGTCCGTCCATCGCCAAGCTGCGCCTGCTCATCGTCGAGCCGAAGGCCCGCGGCCACGGCGTCGGCCGGCGCCTCGTCTCGGCGTGCGTGGCTTTCGCGCGCCGCACCGGCTATCGCAAGCTCGTGCTCTGGACCCAATCGAGCCTGCTCGCCGCGCGGAAGATCTACGCCGACCTGGGTTTTCGCAGGATCAGGAGCCAGCGCCACCGCGAGTTCGGCGTCCCCCTGGTGGGGGAATACTGGGAGCTCGATCTAAGGGGAAAGGCTAGGCCTGCGCGGAGGCGGCGCGGAATTTGACGCTGCGGTTGCGACCTTCCTGCTTGGCGGAATAGAGCGCGCCGTCGGCGTGCGCGGCGAGGGCGTCGAGCGTGCCGCCGTCCTCGGGATAGCAGGCGATGCCGATGCTGACGCTGGTGACGACGCTGCGTCCGTCGATGCCGATCGGCGTGCCGTTGATGTTGTTGCGGATGCGCTCGGCGACTTCCAGCGCGCCCTTGGCCGGCGTGTCGGGCAGCAGCACGATGAACTCGTCGCCGCCATAGCGCGCCGCGATGTCGGTGAAGCGCAGCTCCGCCTGGATCGCCTCGGCGAGGTTCTTGAGGAGCTGGTTGCCCGCGGCGTGGCCGTAGCCGTCGTTGACGGACTTCAGGTTGTCGGCATCGATCATCAGCACGCTGGTGGCGCGCCCGTGGCGCACGGCCTGGGCGAACAGCCGGTTCGCCGCGACGGCGAAGCCGCGCAGATTGAGCAGCCCGGTGAGCTCGTCGGTTTCCGAAAGCAGCTTGGCGCGCGCCAGGCCGTAGCGGATGTCGGCCGAGAACATGGTCGTGATGTAGCCCACCAGGACCACCGGCGCGAGCTGCGCGAAAAACGCGCCCGCGAAGCGAAGCGAAAGCATCTGCGCGGCATCGACGCCGCCGCCGCCGCCGAGGAAGAGGTAGCAGGCGCCGATCAGCGCCAGCGACAGCAGCGTGCATGCCTTGCCGAGCGTGAGGGACGCGGTGATGACGGGCAGCAGGTAGGCGTTGAGCAGCGGGCTCGCCAGCCGGTCCGTATACCAGAGCACGCCGGTGATGAAGGCGATCATGCCGCAGGCCTCGATCGCGATCTTCCAGCGCGTCTCGCGCCGGTAGAAGTTCGCGTAGCGGAAGCTCATGACGAGCGCCGCGTAGAAGAACAGGCCCGCGGAGATGGCCGCGCTCGCTTCGCCGTCGTCGCGCGCGCCGCCGAACATGAGATAGAGGAGGACAAGGATCAGCAGGAGCCAGTGGATCTCGGCCACCGTGCGCGAGATGCCGCGCAGCTCCTCCTGCTCGATCGAACCCGCCCCCCCGGCGGATGGTTCTCTTTGCCTGATCAACCCCGGCTCCCTCCCAGAAGCCCTGCACGCATTATCCCTCCGAATTCGGGGTCAGGGCACTAACTCGCGCTTGATATCGCCGGGCACTTCCTCTTTAGAATGGCCGTCCCGCAAATCCGCAGGTAGGAATTTCAAAACCATGGCAGCAGCGCAAGGCAAAGTCATCATCACGTGTGCGGTGACCGGCTCGATCCACACGCCGACCATGTCGCCGCACCTGCCGATCACGCCGGAGGAGATCGCGGAAGCGGCCATCGGCGCGGCAAAGGCAGGCGCCGCGATCGTGCACCTGCATGCGCGCGATCCGAAGGACGGCCGCCCGACGCAGGATCCGGAGCTCTTCCGCCAGTTCGCGCCGAAGATCAAGGGCGCATGCGACGTGGTGCTGAACTTCACCACCGGCGGCGCGCCCACCATGTCGGTCGAGGAGCGGCTGCAGCCGGCGCTCAAGCTCAAGCCGGAGGTGGCCTCGCTCAACATGGGCTCGATGAACTTCGGGCTCTACGAGATGCTCGGCCGCTACAAGGAGTTCAAACACGACTGGGAGAAGCCCTACCTCGCCGGCTCGGACGAGCGCATCTTCAAGAACACCTTCCGCGACATCGCCTACATCCTCGAGAGCTGCCGCGACAACGAGACGCGCTTCGAGATCGAGTGCTACGACATCGGGCACCTC
>DATDCR010000132.1:0-7563 GCA_036524215.1 Burkholderiales bacterium | reverse complement strand
TCTGGGCTCGATGAGCGAGTCGATCAAGACGGTGATCCGCGAAAACGCGGGACGCATCAAGCCGGGCAACGTGTACGTGCTCAACGCCCCTTACAACGGCGGCACGCATCTGCCGGACGTGACGGTGATTACCCCTGTCTTTTCAAATCGCGAAGTGCTTTTTTACGTCGGCTCCCGCGGTCATCACGCCGACATCGGCGGCCTCACGCCGGGCTCGATGCCGCCGGACTCAAAGGTGGTCGAGGAAGAGGGTGTGCTGATCGACAACTTCCTGCTCGTCGAGGAGGGTCGCTTGCGCGAGCAGGAAACGCGCGCGTTGTTCGCGACCGGGCGCTATCCGGCGCGCAACGTCGAGCAGAACGTCGCCGACCTGCGCGCGCAGATCGCAGCGAACGAGAAGGGCGTGCAGGAGCTGAACCGGATGGTCGACGAGTTCGGCCTCGAAGTGGTGCAGGCCTACATGGGCCACGTGCAGGCGAACGCCGAGGAATCGGTGCGCCGGGTATTGACGAAAATGAGCGGCGTGCTTCAGGAGGACGGCAGGTTCGACCTGCCGCTCGACAACGGCGCGCACATCCGCGTGAAGATCGGCATCGGCGCGGACCGGCGCAGCGCGACGATCGACTTCACCGGCACGTCGGCGCAGCTGCCGAACAACTTCAACGCGCCTTCGGCCGTCTGCATGGCGACCGTGCTTTATGTGTTCCGCACGCTCGTCGACGCCGACATTCCGCTCAATGCCGGCTGCCTGAAGCCGCTCGAGGTCATCATCCCTGAAGGCTGCATGCTGCGGCCGCGCTATCCGGCGGCCGTGGTGGCGGGCAATGTCGAGACCTCGCAGTGCCTCACCGAGTCGCTCTACGGCGCGCTCGGCGTCATGGCCTCCGGCCAGGGCACCATGAACAACTTCACCTTCGGCAATGCGCGCTACCAGTATTACGAGACGGTGGGCGGCGGCTCGGGCGCCGGCCCCGGCTTCGACGGCGCGGACGTCGTGCAGACGCACATGACGAATTCACGCCTGACGGATCCCGAAGTGCTGGAGTGGCGCTTTCCCGTGCGCCTCGAGAGCTTCGAGATCCGCCACGGCTCGGGCGGCCGGGGGCGCTGGCGGGGCGGCAGCGGTGCCATCCGGCGCATGCGCTTCCTCGAGGCGATGACCGCCTCGATCCTTTCCGGCCATCGCCTGGTGCCGCCGCATGGCATGGCGGGCGGAGAACCGGGCGAGCCCGGCCGCAACTACGTCCTGCGCAAAGACGGCAGCCGCACCGAGCTCGGTCCGTTCGACCGCACGGAGATGACGCCCGGCGATGTGTTCGTCATCGAGAGTCCCGGCGGCGGGGGCTACGGCGCCCCCTAATATAATTAGGCCAAGACAAAGGGATGAATCCGACCGCTATCTACTCGAAGTCGGGGAAGGGGGTCCAGGAAGCTTCTGGAAAAACCAGCCTTCTGCCGCGGCCGGATCGCGCCGTCCTTTCCGCCATCGACGGACGCGCGACGCTCGCCGAAGTCGCGCAGCGCGTCGGTCGTCCCTTCGATGCGGCGCTGGAAGGCCTCATCGCCAAGCTCGACAAGGACGGTTTCATCCGCGAAGTCTCCTCGGGCGTTGCGGCACCGGCGCCCAAGCCTGCTGCCGGACCGATTTCGCGGCCGGGAGCGGCGGCCAAGCAGCCGGCCCCGAGCGGACCCGCGAGTGATTTCGGCGATCTCGACTTCAGCGCGCTGGCGCCCTCCAAGCCGGCGAGCGCTCCACCGCGCCCGGCCGCGCCGCCGCCACGTCCTGCCGCACCTCCGTCTCGCCCGGCAGCACCACCGCCACCGCCGCCCGCGCCCGCGCAGCCAGCCAAAGACCAGGGCTCGGCGACGCTCGCCAAGGCGCGCGAGGAGGCCGAAGCACGCGCGCAAGCCGAACGCGATCGCCTGAAAGCGGAAGCCGAATCGAAGACGCGCGCCGAGATGGAAGCCAGGCTGCGCGCCGAAGCGGAAAAGAAATTGAAGGACGAGGCGGAAGCGCGTGCCAAGGCCGACGCCGAAGCCAAGGTGAAGGCGGCGCGCGAAGCGGCGATCCGCGCCGCCGCCGATGCAAAGGCGCGCGCCGAGGCGGAAGCCAGGGCAAAGGTCGAGGCCGAGCGCAAGGCGCGCGAGGAAACCGAGCGCCGCCTCGAGGAAGAGCGCAAGGCGCGCGAGGAGATCGAGCGCAAGGCGCGCCAGGAAGCCGAGCGCATCCGCAAGGAAGCCGAGGAAAAGGCGCGGCGCGAGGCCGAGGAGCTCAGGCAGCGCCTCGAGGAAGAGCGCAAGGCGCGCCTGGAGGAAGAGGCAAAAAGGCAGGAAGCCGAGCGCAAGGCGAAGGAAGAGGCCGAGCGCGTGCGCCGCGAGCTCGAGGAAGAGCGCAAGCGCATCGAGGCGGAGCGCAAGCGCGAGGAGGAGGAGCGCGCCGCTCGCCGCAAGCGCGAGGACGAGGAAGCCGAGGCGCGTCGCAAGCAGCGGGAAGAAGAGGAGCGCAAGGCCGAGGAAGAGCGTGCGGCGCGCCGCAGGCAGCGCGAGGAAGAAGACGCTCGCGAGCGCGAGGAGGCGGCGCAGCGCGAAGCGAAGCGCAAGCAGCGGGAAGAGGAGGAAGCAGCCGCCAGGGCGGAGGCCCTCAAGCCCGAGCCCAAGGCGCCCAAGGTGGAAGCGAAGAAGGAGGAGAAGAAGACGGACGCCTTCTCCGATTCGCTGCTGGCGGACCTCGCGTCCTTCACCGATCGCGACGAGGAGGACCGCAAGGCGAAGGAAGACGCCGAGCGCAAGGCGAAGGCCGAAGCCGAGCAGCGCGCGCGCGAGGAAGCGCAGCGCGAAGCGCAGCGGCGCGAGAAGGAAGAGTCGGAGCGCCGCCAGCGCGAGCAGGAAGAGCGCCGGCGCAAGGAAGAGGAAGCGCGGCGCGCGCGCGAGGAAGAGGAGGAGCGCGCGCAGGAGGAGCAGCGGCGCAAGCGCGAAGCCGACGAGATCCGCCGCAAGGCGGAGGCGGCGACGGCCGCCGCGATGGCGAAAGAAGGCAAGGCGCCGCCGAAGACGGACGACGACATCCCGGTGACCGACGACGACCTCGACATGGACGAGGTCAAGCGCGAGCAGGCGGCGATCGCGAAAGGCAAGCCGAAGGAGCCGCCGCCGGAGAAGAAGAAGAAAGAGAAGGAGGTCAGCGCCGATGCGGCACCGGCCAGGCCGCGCCGCCCCGGCGGCCTCGGCAAGACGATCGGCATCGGCCTCGTTGCGTTGCTGGTGATCGGCGTCGGCGTGGCCCATGTCATGCCGCTCGGCACGGCGGACTACGAGCGCGCCGCGAGCGAAGCCCTCGGCCGGCCGGTGAAGATCGGCTCGGCCAAGCTGTGGCTCTTTACCGGGCTGGCGGTGCGCATGAAGGACGTCCGCGTCGGCGACGCGAAGATCGCGCACGTCAGCGCTGCGCCCTCGGTGGGATCGCTCTTCGGCGAGAAGAAGGAATTCAGCCGCCTGGAGCTCGACGGCCTTACGCTGCCGCAGGCCGTGCTCGCCGACGCCCTCTTCGCTCCCGTGCGCGCCGACAATTTCCGCGTCGAGCGCATCGTGGTGAAGAACCTCGAGCTGCCCGGACCGGCGACGCTGCCGAAGGCGCTGCAGGCCGACGTGCTGCTCGATGCGAAAGGCGCCATGCGCAGCGCGACGGTGCGGGGGCCGGACGGCCTGGTCGCCAAGCTCGCGCCGAAGGACGATGGCGTCGACGTCGACGTGGTCGCCGTCGGCTTCACGCTGCCGATCGCGCCGCAGGTGACGCTCAGCAACTTCGTCCTGAAGGCGATGGCCACGCCTCGCGGCATGGCGATCAGCGACTGGGGCGGCAGCATCTATAGCGGCGCCATCTCGGGTACGGCCAACATCCGCTGGGGCTCGACCTGGAGCGTCGATGGCGTCTTCACGGTGCGCAACATCAACGCGGCGGTGCTCGCCCCGGCGCTGCTCTCGGCCGGCACCGGCGAAGGCACCGCCAAGTTCTCGATGAATGCGCCCGATCCGTCGGGCCTCGTCGCGGCCAGCCGCCTCGACGGCAACTTCACGGTGGTCAAAGGCACGCTCGGCAGCTTCGATCTGGCGCGCGCCATCCAGACCAACGGCAAGCAGGCCGGCGGCACCACGCAGTTCACCGAGATGAACGGCCAGGGCGTGTATGACCGCGGCGCCGTGGCGCTGAGGAACATCACCATCGGCGCGGGCGCGCTCAACGCCGGCGCGAGCGCCGATATCGCGCAGAACGGCGCGCTGTCGGGACGCATCGTCGCCGACGTGAGGACGGCTGCGCGCACCCTGAGCGCGACCCTGCTCCTGGGCGGCACCGTCAAGGATCCGCAGGTCCGCAACTAGTGCCTGAAATACTCCAGCTCCGCGGGCCGCGAGCGGCTTCGGAGTTCCGTCTGGCCAAGCTCGTCGCAGCGCTGCAGAAGATCGACCCCGCCGTGCGCGCCGTCGGCGCCGAGTACTGGCATTTCGTCGAGGCCGAAGGCGAGCTGAAGCGCGAAGAGCGCGCGCTGCTCGAGCGCCTGCTCGCCTATGGGCCCGCGGCGGGCAAGTCGCAAGGCGCGCTGTACCTGGTGGTGCCGCGGCTCGGCACGATCTCGCCCTGGTCCTCCAAGGCAACCGACATCGCGCACAACTGCGGCCTGCGCGCGGTGAAGCGCATCGAGCGCGGCACGGCCTTCTACGTCGACTCGGCCAAGCCCGGCATCGCCGGCCCGCTGCACGACCGGATGACCGAGACGGTGCTTTCGTCGTTCGACGAGGCGGGCAGGCTGTTCCAGCACGTCGCGCCTCGCACGCTCGGCTGGATTTCCATTGATGAGTTGAAGGAGGCAAACCAGCGGCTGGGGCTCGCGCTCAGCGAGGACGAGATCGAGTATCTCGAGCGCGCGTACAAGGCGCTCGGCCGCGACCCGACCGACGCCGAGCTGACGATGTTCGCGCAGGCGAACTCGGAGCACTGCCGCCACAAGATCTTCAACGCCGACTGGATCGTCGACGGCGCGCGGCAGGCGCAGTCGCTCTTCGCGATGATCCGCCACACGCACGCGGTCAGCCCGAAGGGGACGATCGTCGCCTACGCCGACAATGCCGCGATCATGGAAGGCCGCGAGGTGCAGCGCTTCCATCCCCAGGCCGATGGGAGCTATGCGCGCCACGCGCGGCCGGTCCATACGGTGATGAAGGTCGAGACGCACAACCACCCGACGGCGATCGCGCCGTTTCCCGGCGCGTCGACCGGCGCCGGCGGCGAGATCCGCGACGAAGGCGCAACCGGCCGCGGCGCGAAGCCGAAGGCGGGCCTGGTCGGCTATTCGGTCTCGAACCTGCGCATCCCCGGGCACGAGCAGCTCTGGGAGCGCAGCGGCCCCGGCAAGCCCGAGCGCATCGTCTCCGCGCTCGACATCATGCTCGAGGGCCCGATCGGCGCGGCCTCCTTCAACAACGAGTTCGGCCGTCCCAACCTGCTCGGCTACTTCCGAACCTTCGAAGCCGAGGTCGGCGGCGCCGATGGGAAGAAAGTCTGGCGCGGCTACCACAAGCCGATCATGCTGGCCGGCGGCATCGGCAATATCGACGCGGCGCACACCGCGAAAGCGTCGTTCGATGCCGGCACGCTGCTCGTCCAGCTCGGCGGCCCGGGCCTCCTGATCGGCATGGGCGGCGGCGCCGCCTCGTCCATGGGCGCGGGCGCCAACGTGGCCGACCTCGACTTCGACTCCGTGCAGCGCGGCAACGCCGAGATGCAGCGCCGCGCGCAGGAGGTCATCGACCGCTGCTGGCAGCTCGGCGCGGCGAACCCGATCCTTTCGATCCACGATGTCGGCGCCGGCGGCCTTTCGAACGCGCTGCCGGAGCTCGCCTGGTCGGCGAGCCGCGGCGCGCGCCTCGAGCTGCGCAAGATCCCGAGCGAAGACTCCGGCATGTCGCCGCGCGAGATCTGGTGCAACGAGGCGCAGGAGCGCTATGTGCTCGCGATTTCTCCCGGGGAGCTTGCCCTCTTCGCGCAGATCTGCGAGCGCGAGCGCTGCCCCTTCGCCGTCCTCGGCACGGCGAGCGACGACGGCAAGCTCCTCGTCGAGGACAGCCGCTTCGGCAACCGGCCGGTGGACATCGAGCTCGCCGTGGTCCTCGGCAAGCCGCCGAAGATGCTGCGCGACGTGCGCCATGTCGCGCGCGAGGCGCAGCCGCTTTCGCTCGACAAGATGAACATCGAGGCGGCGGCGCATCGCGTGATGCGCCACCCGGCCGTGGCGGCGAAGCATTTCCTCGTCTCGATCGGCGATCGCACCGTCGGCGGCCTCTGCTCGCGCGATCCTTTCGTCGGGCCGTGGCAGGTGCCGGTGGCGGACTGCGCGGTCACGCTGATGGATTACGACGGCTATGCCGGCGAGGCGATGGCGATCGGCGAGCGCACGCCGCTCGCGCTCATCGATGCGCCGGCTTCGGGCCGCATGGCGATCGGCGAGGCGATCACCAACATCGCCGCGGCGAGGATCGGCGAGCTTTCGCAGGTGAAGCTGTCGGCGAACTGGATGGCGGCGGCAGGCTATCCCGGCGAGGACGCCGCCCTTTACGACACCGTGCGCGCGGTCGCGCTCGAGCTTTGTCCCGCGCTCGGCGTCTCGATCCCGGTGGGCAAGGATTCGCTCTCCATGCAGACGAAGTGGGACGCAAACGAAGTCGTCAGCCCGCTCTCGCTCATCGTCTCGGCGTTCGCGCCGGTCGACGACGTGCGCGACACGCTGACGCCGCAGCTTCGCACCGACCAGGGCGACACCGAGCTCATCCTGATCGATCTGGGCCGCGGCAGGAATCGCCTCGGCGGCTCGATCCTCGCGCAGACGTATGGCGCCTTCGGCACCGAGTCGCCGGACCTCGACGATGCGGCGCTCCTCAAGGGCTTCTTCGCCGCCATCCAGGCGCTGCGGCCGATGATCCTCGCCTACCACGACCGCTCCGACGGCGGCCTCTTCGCCACGGCCTCCGAGATGGCTTTCGCCGGCCATTGCGGCGTCACGCTGAACCTCGACCCGGTCGCGTTCGAGTCGGCGAGCGACGACGTCGACGCGTTCAAGCGCAATGCCGGCGAGCAGCTCGCCGGCCGCGCGCGCGAGCTCGCCCTGGCGGCGCTTCTCAACGAGGAGCTCGGCGCGGTGATCCAGGTGCGCACCGCCGACCGCTCGAAGGTGATGCAGGTGCTGCGCGAGGCCGGCCTCGGCCCCTGGTCGCACGTCATCGGCCAGCTCAACAGCCGCGACGAGATCCGCGTCACGGCGAACGGGCGCGCGCTCTACTCGAACAAGCGCGACCACGTCGAGCGCGCGTGGGGCGAGGTCACCTATCGCATGCAGGCGCTGCGCGACCATCCGGAGTCGGCGCGCGAGGAGTTCGACCGCATCATCGAGCCGCACGACCCCGGCCTGTCGCTGCACCTCACATTCCAGATCAAGGACGTGAAAGCAAAGGCGGGCGCACGCCCCAAAGTCGCCATCCTGCGCGAGCAGGGCGTGAACGGGCAGGTGGAGATGG
>DATDCR010000131.1:0-1548 GCA_036524215.1 Burkholderiales bacterium | reverse complement strand
GGTGTCGGTGGGATCCTGGATGCGCATGCCGAGCACCTTGTCGCGCGTCATGTTCGGCGCATACGACTGCCACAAGCCGAGGAGATGCTCGGCGTATTCCTCGCGCAGGCTCTTCCAGTCGGCGTTATAAGGCGCGTATTGCCACACCACGCAGGTGTGCTTGCCGGTCGGCGCCTGCGTCGGATCGAAGAGCGTCGGCAGCGTGATCTGCAGCATCTCCTTGCGCGGCGGCACGCCGAGCGCGATGTCCTGATAGGCGCGCACCTGGTCCTGCATCGTGCCGCCGAACATCTCCTGGCTGAAGGCGCGATTCACCGGCGCGTTGTGCGCCCCGGCCTTGTATTGCGGCGGCTCCGAGAGCGCGAGGTGCAGCACCATCAGCGAGCGCCCGCGCGAGTGGTAGTTCTTCACCCGCGTGGCGAACGGCGCCGGCAGGTTCTCCTCGCCCACCATGCCGAGGAAGCTCTTCTTCGGCTCGACATTCGTGATGACGGCCTTCGCGGCCTCGATCTTCGTCCCATCCGCGAGCTCGACGCCGACGGCGCGCCCGCCGCGCAGGAGCACGCGCTTCACGTCCGTATTTGTTCTTATGACGGCTCCCTGGGATTCGAGCGCCTTGCGCAGTCCCTCCGCAAGCTGCTGCGAGCCGCCGACGCAGATCGGCGCCTCCGCCTTGAGGATGCGAAAGAGGCAGATCCAGCCCTGGCCGAAGGCGTCGGGCGGAAAGCCGAGCACGGTCATGCGGGCGAGGAAATGCACCTTCACTTCTTCGCTTTCGAAGAGCTCGTCGAGGAGCTGCACCGGCGTGCTCGCCTGCCACTGCAGAAGCTGCCGGCCCTCTTCCGACTTCTCCAGCTCCGCGCTCTGCACCGAAGGCGGCAGCGGCGGCGAATACATCATCGGCAGGTAGGTCGCCTCGATGAACTCGGCATAGTCGTCGTAGAGCTGCCGGAAGGTCTTCGCGTCGCGCGCGGAGAACCTGGCGATTTCCTTCGCCATCTCGTCCGCGTCGCGATACATCACCAGGCTGCGGTGGTCGGGGAAGATCGTGCCGCGCAGGTACTCCGGATAGACATAGCGCACGCCGTGGCGCTCGAGCTCGAGGTCCCGATAGACCGGGCTCAACGGAATGTGCGTGTGCACGACCGAGCAGACGTTGTGCTTGAACCCCGGCAGCGTGACTTCCTCGGTGTGGCAGCCGCCGCCGATGCGCGGGCTGCGCTCGAGCACCAGCACCTTCGCGCCCGCCTTGGCGAGATAACCGCCGCACGCGAGTCCATTGTGGCCCGCGCCAATGATGATGAAGTCGTACGACGCCACCCGCACCCCCTCAGTTAACTAAACGGTTAACTACCGGCGAATTGTACCCGGCTAGCCGAGCTCGGGGCCGGCCACCAGATGAACGAGGTCTTGCGCGCCCGGCGCGGGACGCGAGCCGCGCACCATGCGCGTAAATGGTCGCTGCAGGGTAAAACCGGCGGCGTCCAACATGGAATGCAGCGGCGAACGATCGGCGACGTCGACGTATAGCGGTGCGGGTGTGCTTCT
>DATDCR010000130.1:0-2608 GCA_036524215.1 Burkholderiales bacterium | reverse complement strand
CCCGCGCTCATGCGCGCCTTCTGGTCCGCCGGCACGTGCTCCCACTCGCGGATGATGAGCGGCCCGTGGCTCGCCGCGAAAGCGCCGACCAGGCTAGCCATTGTTCAGCCGCTTGATGAACTCGTCGTCCTTCATGCCGGTCGCGAAGAAGTAGTAGCGCAGGAGATACGCGTTGGTGCGCGCGGCGAGGAAAGGCACGTCGTTCTCGGCGATCGCCTTCTTCACGCGCTCCTCCAGCGGGTAGCGCGACAGGACCTTCTGCGCATCGGCGCGCAGCTCGGCGGCGAGCGCCGGCGACTGCAGGTCGAAGAAGAGCTTCGAGAGCCAGTAATCGCGCATCGTCGCCATCCTATTCCGGCTTGAGGCCGGCGGCCCTTACGATGTCGCGGTAGCGTTCGTGGTCGCGCCGCATGCGCTCCCCGAACTGCGCCGGCGTTTCCTTCAACGGCTCGAGGCCGCCGTCGAAGAAACGCTTCTGCACGGCCGGATCGTCCTGCATCGCATGGATCTGGCGCGAAAGGAGGGCGATGATGAGCTCCGGCGTGCCGCGCGGCGCGACGACGCCGAACCAGGTGTTGAGCTCGAATCCCGGCACGCCCGCCTCGGCCGCGGTCGGAATGTCCGGGCCAGCCTCGAGCCGCCTGGATTGCGACACGGCCAGCACCTTCACGTTGCCCGCCGCCGCCTGCGACTTCACTACGCCGAGGCCGACGAAGATCGCCTGCACCTGTCCGGCGAGGAGATCGGCAAGCGCCGGTCCGGCGCCGCGGTAGTGCACCGGCGTGAGGCGCACGCCGGCGACCTGCGAGAAAAGCTCGCCGCTGAGATGCGGGATCGTGCCGGGTCCCGCCGAGCCGTAGTTCAGCTTGCCCGGCTCGCGCTTCGCGAGCGCGATGAACTCCGCGACGCTATTCACCCTTAGCTTTGCATCTACTGCAATGACGACCGGGGAGCTCGTCAGCGGCGCCACCGGCGCCAGGTCGCGCAGCGGATCGAACGGCATGTCCTTCACCATGAACGGATTGATGGCGACGTTGCCGACCTGGATCTGCGCGATCGTGTAGCCGTCCGGCGCGGCCTTCGCCACCGCGTCGCCCGCCATCACGCCGCCGCCGCCGCCGCGGTTCTCGACCACGATGCGCTGGCCGTAGTGCGCCAGGAAATAGTCGGCGAGCAGCCGCGCCGGCACATCCATCAGCCCGCCGGGCGCCGTGGCGACGATGTAGCGGATCGGCTTGGCCGGATAGTCCTGCGCCTGGGCCGTGATTGCGCAGAAGCACAATGCAAGGAGCATTCTCATGGCTTGTCGATCAGCACGAAGGCAATGACAGCGGGTCTGTCGGTGCGGTTGCTCCACGCGTGGTTGGTGCCGCGCTGCACGAGCACGTCGCCCGCCTTGAGCAGCACCTCGCCCTCGTCGAGGACCGCGTGGATCTCGCCGGAGAGGACGACCGCATAGTCGATGGTGTTGGTGCGATGCATGCCGGGATGGCGGCGCTTCTCCGCGGCTGCCGCCTGCGCGCCCATCGAGGCGAAATGCGCTTCGGGCTGGATGCTCTTCAGCCGCTCGGCGTCCGGCGGATATTCGATGACCCGGAAGACGCTGCAGCCCGGGTCGGGCTCGATGCGCGTGACCGGCGTGCGCCCGGTGGTCCAGATCTCGGTGAGGCGCAGGCCGCCTCCTTTCTCGAGCACGCGCGCCGATGGCACGTCCTCGATCTCGATCTTCGACCGGCCGTTGGCATCGTGCCCGGTAACCACGCGCTTCATCGCCTGCCCATCCGTTAAATAGGGACAGACCCCATTATTCTCATTTGAGAAAAATA
Source organism: Burkholderiales bacterium (assembly GCA_036524215.1). Lineage (GTDB taxonomy): Bacteria > Pseudomonadota > Gammaproteobacteria > Burkholderiales > SG8-39 > SCGC-AG-212-J23. The sequence goes on along the minus strand of DATDCR010000130.1, from coordinate 782 downwards.
GGGTCTGTCCCTATTTAATGCCCCAGGAACAGTTTTACACCCACGAGCGAGATCCACGGCACGTAGGTGATGAGCGCGAGCGCGGCGAGGTACAGGAAGATGAAGGGAATGATGCCGCGGTAGATGGTCTCCAGCTCGAGCTTCAGCGCCGACTGCGCGACGAAGATGTTGATGCCGAAGGGCGGGTGGAAGAGGCCGATGGCGAGGTTGACCGTGAAGACGATGCCGAAGTGCACGGTGTCGATGCCGACCGCCTTCACGACCGGGATGAGGAGCGGCGTGAGGAGCAGGATGGCCGAGAGCGGATCGAGGAAGCAGCCGACGACGAGCAGCAGCACGTTGATCGCGAGGAGGAGCTGCCAGGCGGAGACGTTCAGCGACTGGATCCAGCTCACCATCGCCGCCGGCACCTGATTCACCGTCAGCAGCCACGCGAACACGCTGGCGCACGCCACGATGACGAGCACCTGGCCGGTGAAGTACACGGTGGTGGCGGCCGCCTCGACGACGTCACGCCAGCCGAGCTCGCGGAAGACGAGCCAGGTCACGAGACCGGCGTAGACGCACGCCACCGCGGCAGCTTCGGTCGGCGAGAACACGCCGCCATAGATGCCGCCGAGGATGATGAACGGCGCGCCGAGCGCCCAGATGCCGCGGCCAAATCCCTTCCAGAAATTGCGCCAGGTGAAGGGCGTGCCGCGCTCGAAGCGGTGCTTCTTCGCGGTCCAGACGACGTAGGCGGCGATGAAGGCGGCGATCAGCAGGCCGGGCAGCACGCCGGC
>DATDCR010000129.1:0-7007 GCA_036524215.1 Burkholderiales bacterium | reverse complement strand
ACCTTCAGGCGCTGGTGCGGCGCAATCTGCTCGACGAGCGCCTGTCGCACCAGCTCGTGGCGGAAGCGGTAGTGTCCGGTCGCGACGACGAGCGTCCCGGCCGCGAGCGCCGTATCGAGGACCGCGAGCGTTTCGTTCTCGCCGAATGGCGAGAGCGCGAGCACCATGGAGGTGTCGAGCTCGTCGCCGGCGAGGGCCAGTCCCTTGAGCAGCGGCAGCGCGCGCAGATCCGCATCGCACAGGCGCGCCGCGATCGCCTCGGTGACGTTAGCCGGCAGCCTGCCGCTGCCATCGGGCGCCGCGCAGCGGGCGAGCTCGAGCGCGGCGAAGGCATTGCCTTCGGCGAGACGCACGATGCGCTGGACGGTGGCCGCTTCCAGCCGCCGCGGCGCCGCGTGCTCGACGAGACTGCGCGTTTCCTCGTCGCCGAGCGGCCCGAGATCGATTGCGGCGAGCTGGCCGGCGGCAAGGGCTCGCGCCACGCCGCGGCCGAGCGCCGAGTCCGCGGCGAGGGGGCGCGAAACGAGCGCGAGGTATACCGGCCGGCCGGTGGTCGCGAGATGCAGCAGCGCGTCGGCATCGCCGTCGTCCGCGAGGTGCGCGTCGTCGACGAGCAGGAGCACGGGCCCGCCGCCCGATGCCGCAAGAAGGAGCCGGCGCAATGCGCCGATCACCTGGTGGCGCGCGAGCGGGCCTTTCGGCGGCGCGGCCGGCGCGGCGAGCGGCGAAAGCAATGCAAGCACCGAGCGCGCGCCTTCTCCCACGCGCTCGATGAGCGAGCGATCCTCGCTCAGAAGCTGCTCGACCGCGGCGGCGATCACCGCGTACGGCCGCGCGGCCTGCGCTGCCTCGACGCCAAGCGCCGTCCAGCCGCGCCCGCGCGCCATGGGCGCAAGCTGGCGCGAGAAGGCGGACTTGCCGATTCCCGCCGGGCCGCGCACCACGAGCCCCGCCGGGCGCTCACGCTCCGGCGTATCGAGCCAGGCCGCGGCCCGGGCAAGCTCCATCTGCCGTCCGACGAACGCCGGACCGGTGACGCGCAGGCCGGCGACGCATTGCGTGTAGATCGCCTCGGTCTCGCGATCGGGCACGACGCCGAGCGAGTGGCGCAGTGCCGTGCGCAGACGCGAGTACGCGCGAATCGCCGCCGGCCGGTTGCCCGCCGCGAGCTCGCGGCGCATCAGCTCGCGCGCGGCTTGTTCATCGGTCGGCTCCGCTTCCGCCAGGCGCTCCCACTGGCCGCTCGCCCGCAGCAGCTCGAGGTAGCGCTGTCGCAGCCTCGCGCGCGGCGCATCGATCCACGGCTCGTAAGGCGCGCTGGCGAGCAGGTCGCCCGTGTAGCGGCGCGCTGCTTCGGCGCACCCGGCCGGGTCGCGGCGCGCCAGCGCCTCGCCCGCCACGCGCTCGAACCCCGCAGCGTCGACGCTCAGCCCGGGCGATGGCGCAAGCCGCACCTCGCCGCCCTGAAGCTGCACCGCGTCCGGGCGTCCCAGCGCCTGGCGCGCATGGTGCGCAGCCTTGCGCAGGTTGGCGCCGCCCGCGTCGGGGCCGAGCTCCGGCCAGAGCGTGTCGATCGCCTGCTCGCGCGGCAGGCGGTGTCCTTCGGCGAGGGCGAGTAGCTGCACGAGCTGCGCGGAGCGAAGGCTGGGCCATTGCTCCGATCGGACCTCGACGCCGTCCACAGCCGCGGAAAAGGCTCCCAGCAGGCGAATCTCCAGCATGCGTCAAGTCTCCTATGGCATCGCGCGGGAAACAACCGCGCCGACGGCCGGGAACGTTTCAGGAACGCCGCCCCGCCATGCTTCGCGCCGCAGTCAACGCACATGCAAAGGAGAGCGCGATGAATATTGCACAGAAGCTGGACCAGCTGCAGGACCGATCGTCCGTGCGCGACGCCGAGCAGTCGGGCGACGCCGGCATCGGCGTCATCGAGTACGAGTCCTGGTTTGCGCCGGACGCGGGCGAGCTCGAGTACCAGTCCTGGCTCGCGCAGCGCTGAGGAGGAAGCCATGGCACAAACCCTCTATCAGCGCCTCGGCGGCGCCGAGCGCATCGCCGCGATCGTCGAGGAGATCGTCGACCGGCACGCGGTGAACCCGATCGTCGGGACGCGCTTTCGCGGCAAGGATCTGCCCCGCCTCAAGGAGCTCGCGGTGCAGTTCTTCTGCTTCGGCACGGGTGGCCCGCAGAAATACAGCGGCCGCGACCTTCGCGCCGCTCACGCCGGCATGAACATCAGCGAACAGGAGCTGGTCGCCGTGATCGACGACGTGGTTGCAGCGATGAAGAGCCACGACGTCGCGCCGGCCGAAATGAGCGAGGTCGTGGCGATCCTGTATTCGCTCAAGGGGGACGTGGTGCGGGTCTGAGCGCCTCGTCGGCCGGCTTCACCACCGTACACGCCGCCCGTGTGACAATCGGCCTCCATGAAACTGATTTCTTCGATGGCGGCGAAGGACTTCCTGTTCGACATCGCCAAGCAATATGAAGGCGAGACCGGCAACACCGTGAGCGTCGCCACGGCAGGCGGGGTGGAAGTCATTCGCCGGATGAAGGCCGGCGAAGCGACGGACGCGGTGGTGCTGTCGGCGGAGCAGATCGACCAGCTTATTGCCGACGGCCGTGTCGTTGCGGGGAGCCGGGTCGATCTGGTGAAGTCGGGCGTAGCCGTGGCGGTGCGAAAAGGCGCTGCGCGGCACGACATCTCCTCCGAGGCGGCAGTGAAGAAGGCGGTGCTCGGATCGAAGTCCATCGGCTACTCGACCGGCCCGAGCGGCGTCTATCTCGAGCGCATCCTCGCGCAGTGGGACCCGGATGCGCGGGTGAAGCGCGTGCAGGCGCCTCCGGGCGTGCCGGTCGGCAGCCTCGTCGCGCGCGGCGAGGTGGAGCTCGGCTTCCAGCAGCTTTCGGAGCTGATCCACTTGCAGGGCGTCGAAGTGCTGGGCCCTTTGCCGGCGGAGATCCAGCTCTGGACCATCTTCTCGGGCGGCGTCTCGGTGACTTCGTCGCAGGCGCAAGCCGTACGCGCCGCGCTCGCCTACATGGCATCTCCCGCGGCGCTGGAGGCGAAGCGCAGGAACGGCTTGAATCCGGCCTGACTAGCTGCCGGGCACCGTGCCGGCGGGCAGGGTCTCCACGTAGCGGCAGATGTCGCCGGGGCGCGTCAGCCAGACGCGGCTGCGTTCTCTCGTGATGCGCTCGATCACCTCGCGGAAGCGGCGCAGCCGATGCGGCTGGCCGAGGATGAAGCTGTGCAGCACCACGCTCATCACCAGCGGCCGGCGCTTCGATTCCTCCAGCATCTCGTCGAACTGGTCGATCAGGTTCTCGCAGTAGAGCTGCGAGGGCGTGCGCCGCGATACGCACTCGAACGAATCGTTGAGATCGTGCGCGTAAGGCACGGAGAGGATGGGGCCGTGCCGGGTGCGGAACCAGACCGGCTGGTCGTCGAGCGGCCAGTCCATCATGTAGCGAAAGCCCGCCTCGCGCAGCAGATCCAGCGACGCAGGCGTCTGCGAGATGTAGGGCGCGAGCCAGCCGAGCGGCCGCTTGCCCTCGTGCTTCTCGATTGCCGCGGCGGCTTCTTGAATCAGCTCTTTTTCGGCTTCAAGAGGCATCTCTGCCTGGCGCTCCGCGTTGGTACGGCCGTGGCCGACGATCTCGTCGCCGCGCTTGCTGAACGCCGCGATCATCTGCGGGCAGTAGTCGTAAAGAGCGGTGTTGACCAGCAGCGCGTAAGGCAGGTCGTAGGCCTCGGCGAGCTCGAACAGGCGCCACGCGCCGACGCGGTTGCCGTAATCGCGCCAGGCGAAGCTGCGGTGATTGGGCTGCGGGTGCGGCGCGGCGTAGTCGTTGCCCAGGCCCTCGCCGAAGGAGAAGTGCTCCACGTTGAGGCAGAAGTGCACCGCGAGGCGCTTGCCTTCCGGCCAGCTGTAGTCCTTGCGCTCGGTGATCGCGGAGTAGTCGTAGCGGCCGTGCGTTTTGAGCTTCATGGGCTCAATCGATCTTCGCGCCCGACACCCTCACCACCTCGGCCCACTTCTTCACTTCGGTGCGGATCCAGGCCGAGAACTCTTCGGGCGAGTTGCCGACCACGTCGGCGCCTTGCGCCGTGAGCTGGTCGCGCACCTCCGGCATGCGCAGCACGCGCACGACTTCGTCATGCATGCGGGTGACGATCTCGCGCGGCGTACCCGCCGGCGCGAGGAGGCCGTTCCAGCCTACCGCGTCGAAGTCCTTCAGCCCGAGCTCGTGCAGCGTGGGCACGTCGGGCAGTACCTGGATGCGCGCGAGGCTCGTGACGGCGAGCGGCTTGATCCTGCCCGAGCGCACGTGCGGCAGCAGCGGCGGCACGTTGTCGAACATCATCGGGATCTGCCCGGCGACCAGATCCGCGATTGCCGGCGCGCCGCCCTTGTAGGGGATGTGGAGGATGTTCACGCCGGTGTACGCCTTGAAGAGCTCTCCCGTCATGTGCGGCGGCGTGCCGTTGCCGGCGGTGCCGTAGCTCAGCGCGCCGGGCTTGGCGCGCGCCAGCGCGAGCAGCTCCTCCACCGTCGAGACGCCCGTCGAGGGGTGAACCACGAGCAGGTTGGTGTAGTTCACCGCCTGCGTGATCGGGGCGAAATCCTGCACGAGATCGTAGGTGAGCTTCTTGTAGAGGCTGCGGCTGATCGCGAGCGAGCTGGTCGCCATCAGGAGCGTGTAGCCGTCGGGCGCCGATTTCGCCACGTGATCCGCCGCGATGTTGCCGCCGGCGCCGGGGCGGTTGTCCACCACGACCGGCTGGCCGAGCGGCGCCGCGAGCCGCGCGCCGATGGTCCGCGCGAGGATGTCGGAGGTGCCGCCGGGCGGAAACGGCACGACGATGCGGACTTGCCGTGTTGGGTAGGGCTGGGCCGCTGCCAGGCCCGCGATGAGCAGCGCGATGGTGGCGATGAGGGTTCGCATATTCCATCAAATCATACGCGCCTACCCGCAGGCGACGTCCGCCAGTATGCTGGTCGAATGGACCTGACCATTCGCAACGGCACCGTTGCCACCGCCAGCGAGACGATGCGTTGCGACATCGGCATCGCCGGCGGCAAGATCGTCGCCATCGCCGAGCGCCTTCCCTCGGGCACGCGCGACATCGACGCCGCGGGACGCTATGTGCTTCCCGGCGGCATCGACAGCCATTGCCATATCGAGCAGCTCTCCGGCATGGGCATCATGTCGGCCGACGACTTCTACAGCGGCACGGTGTCCGCGGCGTTCGGCGGCACGACGACGATCATCCCGTTCGCGGCACAGCACCGCGGCACCTCGGTCACCACCACCGTCGCCGACTACCACGAGCGCGCGCGCACCAAGGCGGTGGTCGACTACGGCTTCCACCTGATCGTCGGCGATCCGACCGAGAAGGTCCTGAAGGAAGAGCTGCCGGCGGCGATCAAGGGCGGCATCACCTCGTTCAAGGTCTACATGACCTACCCGAAGTGGCGCCTCGAGGACTACCAGGTGCTCGAGATCCTCAGCGTCGCCGAGCGCGAGGGCGCGCTGATGATGGTGCACGCCGAGAACGACGACATGATCCGCTGGATCGCGAAGCATCTGATCGAGCGCGGCCACGGCGCGCCGAAGTTCCACGGCGTCGCGCATGCCGAGCTCGCCGAGGCCGAGGCGACCCATCGCATCATCATGCTGTCGCGGCTGCTCGGCGCGCCGGTGCTGATCGTCCATGTGTCGAGCCCGGAGGCGACGAACACGATCCGCGCCGCGCAGACCCTCGGCGCGAGGATCTATGCCGAGACCTGCCCGCAGTACCTGGTGCTCACCGCCGAGGACATGGACCGTCCCGGCGTCGAGGGGGCGAAATGGTGCTGCAGCCCGCCGCTGCGCGACAAGGCGGCGCAGGAGGCGATCTGGGCCGGGCTCGCGAACGGCACCTTCCAGGTCTATTCCTCCGACCACGCGCCTTACAAGTTCGACCAGACGGCGAAGATTCCGCGCGGCGAACAGACCACGTTCAAGGAGATGGCGAACGGCGTGCCCGGCATCGAGATGCGCCTGCCGATCCTATTCTCCGAAGGCGTGCTGAAGAAGCGCCTCACCATCAACCAGTTCGTGGCGCTCGGCGCGACCAACCATGCGCGCATGTACGGTCTTTACCCGCGCAAAGGCACCATCGCGATCGGATCGGATGCCGACATCGCCATCTGGGATCCCGAGATCGAGAAGCGCATCGACTATTCGATGATGCACGACGCGGTCGGCTACACGCCCTACGAGGGCCATGTCTACAAGGGCTGGCCGCAGATCGTGCTGAGCCGCGGACGCATCGTCGTCGAGGACGGCAAGCTCAAGGCCGCGCGCGGCTCGGGGCAGTTCCTCGCGCGCGGCGTGCCGGGCCCTATAGCCGCCGCTGCCTCCATCGACGGACCGGCGCGCCAACTAAGGAAACTCATCAATGGCTAGAAACCTCAAGATCGCCGCTGCCCAGCTCGGGCCGCTCCATAAGGCGGACTCGCGCGCGGTCGCCGTTTCGAGACTGACGAAGCTCCTCAAGGACGCGCACGGCATGGGCGCGAAGTTCGTCGTGTTCCCGGAGCTCGCATTGACCACGTTCTTTCCGCGCTGGTGGATGGAAGACCAGGCGGAAGTCGACCGCCGCTATTTCGAATCGGCGGTGCCCTCCCAGGAGACGCGGCCGCTCTTCGATGAAGCGAAGAAGCTCGGCATCGGCTTCTATCTCGGCTATGCGGAATTGACGCCGCAAGAAGGCCGCACGCGCCGCTTCAACACCGCGATCCTGGTCGGGCCGGACGGTTCGCTCGTCGGCAAATACCGCAAGATCCACCTGCCCGGCCACGCCGACCACAAGAAGGGCGCCGCCTTCCAGCACCTCGGGAAAAAGTACTTCGAGGTCGGCAACCTGGGCTTTCGCACCTTCCGCTTCATGGACATGATCGCCGGCATGCTGATCTGCAACGACCGGCGCTGGCCCGAGGCGTTCCGCGTGCTCGCGC
>DATDCR010000128.1:0-10654 GCA_036524215.1 Burkholderiales bacterium | reverse complement strand
CAGCCGGCAAGCCGCGGCTTTCGTTCCTCTTGACCCAGTCCTGCGCGATGTTGGGCATCGTCGTCGCCCATTTCGTGCGCTCGGCGGCGGGAAGCGCGGTAATCGTCGCCCCCTGCTCCTTCATCTTCTGCTCGAAATTGGCAACCAGGCCGGTGAGCGTTTCGGCCACGCGCTTGCTGTACTCGATGCCGACCTCGCGCAGCACCTTCTGCACTTCGGGCGGCATCGAATCAAAAGTGTTCTTGTTGATCGTCACGGCGCCGATCGAGGTGGCGCCGGCGTCGATCTTCGTCATGTGCGGCGCGACCTCGTAGACCTTGATCGGGAAGCTGCCGCTCACGAAGGCGAGCAGGCTGTCGTACACGCCGGAGCTCAGGTTGTTGTAGTGGGTCGAGAAATCGCCCTGCACGGGCACCATGCCGATGCCGTTCGCCCAGAGCGAAAGCGAGCCGGAGGCGCCGACCTTCATGCCCTTCAGCTCTTCGATGCGCGACACCGGCTTCTTGGTGAAGAGCTGGATGCTGTCGACGGCGACCTCGCCCAGGAAAACCTGGTTGTGCTTGGTCCACTGGTCCTTGAGCGCCTTCTCGTTGTTCAGGTCGACCATGATCTGCGCCAGCGCCGGAACGCTGGCGATGGAGAACGGCGTCACGTGCGTAACCTGCAATAGCGGCAGGTTGGCGGGCTCGAAGATGGTGTAGACGTGCGCCATCTCGGCGACGCCTTCGCGCACCGCCTGCAGCTCGCCGCCCAGCTTGACGATCGTGCCGCCATAGGCTTCCTGCCAGGCGATCGCGTGCTTCTGCGGCAGCGCCGCAAGGCGCTTGTTCACTTCCGGGATGTAGAACTTGGTGATGAGGCCGATGTACGGCAGCTGCGTGCCATGGCCGCTCACCATGGTGATCTTGAAGTTCTCCGCGCTGGCAATAGTCGCAAACGCAGCCGCAAACGCGGCTGCCGCGACGGCGGCTGCGATACGAAGCATGGATTTCCCTCCTCTTCGATTTATTCTGTCACGCCTTAGGAGGTGATGGTATGGCCATGCAGGAAGATTTCGAAATCGCAGCCGGGCTCGCACACCGCCGGGTGCTGCGCACGCTCGAGGAGAAGGTGACGCCGGCGCACACGGCGCTGCTCGTCATCGACATGCAGAACGATTTCTGCGCGGCGGGCGGCCTGGTCTCGAAGGACGGCCGCGACCTCTCGGAGGCGCAACGCATGGCCGAGCGGCTGCCGGCTTTCATCGCCGGTGCGCGCGAGGCGGGCGTGCTGCCGATCTTCATCCGCTGCGTGTACTCCACGCAAGGCAATCCCTATCTCTCGGACGTCTGGCTCGAGCAGGCCGCGCGCGAGAGGAAAGGCGGCTACACGCGCATCCCGGTGTGCGGCGAAGGTACGTGGGAAGGCGACTGGTACGGCGGTGTGCGGCCCGCGGCGGGCGACGTCATCGTCTCGAAGCACCGCTACGACGCGTTCCAGGGCACCGATCTCGATCTCGTGCTGCGCAGCCACGGCATCCGCACGGTGGTGATCACCGGGGTGGTGACGAACGTCTGCGTGGAAACGACCGCGCGTGCGTCGTTCGTGCGCGACTACTACACCGTGGTCGTCGAGGACGGCTGCGCCGCGTACCACCGCGCCGATCACGAGCAGACGCTCTCGAACATCCGCCGCTTCTTCGGCGTCACGCCCTCCATGGCGGAGCTGTCCGCGCTCTGGCACGTCGCATCGGCTAAGATGCCGGCCCCTAGGAAGGAGCAGGTCTCATGATCGACATCTTCAACCACTTCATGCCCAAGACGGTGTTCGAGCGCGTGCGCGAGCTCGTCCCCAACCACCCGGCAACGCGGGCGTTTCCCGAGGTGCCCACGCTGTGGGACGTCGATGCGCGCCTCAAGATGATGGACGAGTTCGACGGCTTGCAGCAGGTGCTCTCGCTCGCCAATCCGCCGATCGAGCAGCTCGGCGATGCGAAGCTCACGCCGCAGATCGCGCGCATCGCGAACGACGGCCTCGCCGAGCTCTGCGCGAAGCACCGCGACCGCTTCCCGGCCTTCATCGCCTCCATGCCGGCCAACAACGTCGAAGCGTGCATCGACGAGATCGACCGCTCGGTGAACAAGCTTGGCGCGAAAGGCATCCAGCTCTTCACCAACGTGAACGGAAGACCGCTCAGCCTTCCCGAGTTCCGGCCGATCTTTCGCCGGATGGCCGAGCTCGACCTGCCGGTGTGGATCCATCCGATGCGCGGCCCGCAGATGGCCGACTATCCGAGCGAGAAGATCTCCGAGAACGAGATCTGGTTCACCTTCGGCTGGCCCTACGAGACGACGGCCTGCGTGACGCGCCTCATCTTCTCCGGCCTCTACGACGAGCTGCCGAAGCTCAAGATCATCACGCACCACTACTGCGGCATGGTTCCTTTCTATGCCGGCAAGATCCAGCTCGGCTTCGACCAGATCTTCTTCGGCACCTCGGAGAAGAATCCGGTGGCCGAGAAGGCCGGCCTCAAGCGCGCGCCGATGGACTACTACAAGATGATCTACGCCGACACGGCGGTGAACGGCGCGGTGGCGGCCACCAAGTGCGGCCACGCCTTCTTCGGCACGGAGCATTCGGTCTTCGCGACCGATGCGCCCTTCGACGCCGAGGATGGCCGGCTGCTCCTGCGCACCACCATCGGCGCGATCAACGCGCTCGAGATTCCGAAAGCCGAAAAAGACGCCATCCTCGGCGGCAATGCACGCCGCCTGCTGCGCCTGAATTGATGAAGACGGAGGACATCCAGGTCAGGCTGCGCGACGGCGTGATGGGCGCGCACGTCGCCTATCCGGACAAGACGCCCGCCGGCGCGATCATCGCCATCATGGAGATCTGGGGCGTGAACGACACGATGCGCCGGCACGCCCAGGAGTTCGCCGAGGCCGGGTTCGTGTGCCTGGTGCCGGATCTCTTCTGGCGGCAGGAGCCAGGGGTCGAGCTCTCCGACAAGAACCCCGAGCACGTGAAGAAGGCGTTCGACCTCTACTACGAGTTCGACTACGACCTCGGCGTGCGGGACATGGAAGACACGGTTGGGTTTTTGAAATCAGACAAATCCACCAACGGAAAGATCGGATCAGTGGGTTACTGCCTCGGCGGCAAGCTGAACTACCTGATGTGCTGCCGCAATACGAAGATGGAGTGCGCCGTCGCCTACTACGGCACCTACATCGAGCACAACATCAAGGAAGCGAAGAACCTGAATCGCCCGTTCATGTTGCACATGGCGATGAAGGACCGCTGGGTGCAGGCAGAAGTGAACGACCTCATCGAGCGGCGCCTTTCGCCGAATCCGCTGGTCGCGATCCACAAGTATCCGGAGGCGGATCACGCCTTCGCTCGCCACGGCAGCAAGGTCTACCGCAAGGACGACGCGGAGCGCGCGCTGAAGCTGTCGCTCGAGTTCTTCAGCAAGTACCTGCGTTGATGCGCATCCTCTGGGATGAGCCGATCGCGATGGACGACGGAATCGTCCTGCGCGCCGACGTCTATCTGCCGCCGGCCGAGGAGGACGAAACGCACGGCCGCTATCCCGTCATCATGTCTTACGGCCCTTACGGCAAGGGCTACGCCTTCCAGGAAAGCAACGCGCCGGCCTGGGAGCGCCTGGTCGCGGCGCATCCGCATATCCTCGAAGGGTCGTCGAACAAGTACCAGGCCTGGGAGCTCGTCGATCCCGAGAAATGGACGCGCGACGGCTACGCCATCGTGCGCGTCGATTCGCGCGGCGCCGGCCGCTCGCCGGGCACCATCGATCCGTGGTCGCCGCGCGAGACGCGTGACTTCTACGAGTGCATCGAATGGGCCGGCGTGCAGCCGTGGTCGAGCGGCAAGGTCGGGCTGAACGGCATCTCGTACTACGCGATGAACGCCTGGCAGGTGGCGGCGCTCAAGCCGCCGCATCTCGCGGCGATCTGCGCGTGGGAAGGCTCGGGCGACCACTACCGCGAGGCCATCCGGCACGGCGGCATCTTCTCGCGCTTCCTCACCAACTGGTTCCCGCGCGCCATCCACCGCGTGCAGCACGGCCTCGGCGATCGCGGGCCGAAAAGCCGCGTCACCGGCGAGCTCGTGTGCGGTCCTGAAGTCCTCCCTGAGGACCAGTTGCGGAGAAACCGCATCGATTACGAGTCCTGGATCGCCGCCCATCCGCTCGACGACGAGGCCTGCCGGGAGCGTTCGGCAGCGTGGGAAAAGATCGAGGTGCCGTTCCTCTCGGCCGCCAACTGGGGCGGCCAGGGCCTTCACACGCGCGGCAACTTCGAAGGTTTCATGCACGCCGCCTCCAAGCAGAAGTGGCTCGAGGCACACGGCGGCTCGCACTGGGAAAGCTTCTATACGAAGGATGGCGAGCGGCTGCAGAAGGGTTTCTTCGATTACTTCCTCAAGGGAGCGAAGAACGGCTGGGAGCGCCAGCCGCGCGTCGAGCTGAAGGTCCGGCATCCCGGCGAGAAGTTCGTCGTGCGGCACGAGAACGAATGGCCGCTCGCGCGCACGCAGTGGACGCGCTTCTACTTGGAGCCTGAGGGACTTACGCTAACCGAGGCCGAGCCCAGGGCAAGCACGGCGCTCGCGTATGAGACGAAAGGCGATGGCTTGCTCTTCTCCGTTACGCTCAAGCAGCCGATGGAGATCACCGGCCCGGTGGCGGCCAAGCTGTGGATGAGCTCCGACACGGAAGACGCGGATGTCTTTCTCGTGCTTCGCGTGTTCGCGCCCGACGGCGACGAGGTGACGTTCCATGGCTCGAACGATCCGCGCACGCCGATCGGCCTGGGCTGGCTGCGCGCCTCGCATCGCAAGCTGGATCCGAGGCGCAGCCTTCCCTATCGGCCATGGCATGCGCACGACGAAGTCCAGCATCTGGAAAGAGGAAAAGCGGTCGAGCTGGACGTTGAAATCTGGCCGACCTGCATCGCCATCCCGGCAGGCTATCGCCTCGCGCTCGCGGTGCGCGGGCGCGACTATGTGCATCCCGGGCCGCCGATCACGATTCCGGGACTCAAGTACACGCTCACCGGCGTCGGACCGTTCCTGCACGACCATCCGCACGATCGCCCGGAGGCGATCTTCGGCGGCAAGAACACGCTTCATTTCCAGCCGGGCAAGCAGCCGTACGTGCTGTTGCCGGTGATACCAACAACATAGGAGGAGTACCGATGAGACAGTTGCTCGCGCTCTTACTGCTCGCCACGACCGGCCTCGCCGCGGCGCAGGGTTATCCCAACCGCCCGGTCCGGGTGCTGGTGCCGTTCCAGGCCGGCAGCGCGCCGGACCAGATCATCCGCATCACGACGCAGCACATGCAGACGACGCTCGGCCAGCCGTTCGTGATCGAGAACAGGCCGGGCGCGAACGGCAACATCGGCGTCGCCGAGGCCGCGCGCGCGGCGCCGGACGGGTACACGCTGGTGAGCGCGAACAACACGACGTTTGCCGCGAATCCGAGCCTCTTCACCAAGCTGCCCTTCGATCCGCAGAAGGACTTCACGCCGATCGGACGCTTGATCACCACCGGGCTCATCCTTTCCGTGCGGCCGGACTTTCCGGCCAAGGACCTGAAGGAGTTCATCGCGTACGCGAAGGCGCGTCCCGGCAAGCTCACCGTGGCGCAAGCCTCGGCCGGCATGCAGGTGTCGATCGCGATGCTGAAGTCGCTGGCCGGCGTCGAGATGCTGGAGGTGCCTTACAAGGGACAGCCGCAGGCGCTCTCCGATCTGCTCGGCGGACAGGTGCAAGTGACGTTCGCCGACTACGCCGTTGGCCTGCCGCAGATCCGTGCCGGCAAGCTGCGCGGTCTGGGCGTCACGACGGCGAAACGCAGCGACACGGCACCCGAAATCCCGGCGATCGGCGAAGTGGTGCCGGGGTTCGACCTCGCCGTATGGGCCGGGATGGCCGCGCCTGCGGGCACGCCGAAGGACATCGTGCAGACGCTCTGGCGCGCGGCCGACAAGGCGCTCGCCAGTCCCGAGGTGAAGAAGGCGATGGCGGCGATGAGCTTCAACGTCGAGCCGCTCAATCCGGACGAATTCGCCGCCTACATCAAGTCCGAGACCGCGAAATGGGCGAAGCTCGTGAAAGAGGCGGGCATCCAGCCGCAGTAACGTAAATGGTGACTGTCACCAATTACCGGGGTTAAGCCGCGGTCTCGAGCGGCGCCTCGTCCATCAAGGCGATCTGCTCGCGCAGCTCGAGGATGCGGTCCTGCCAGTAGCGCGGGGTGTTGAACCAGGGGAACGCGGCGGGGAAGGCGGGGTCTTCCCAGCGCCGCGCGATCCACGCCGAGTAATGGATCAGGCGCAGCGTGCGCAGCGCTTCCAGGAGGTTCAGCTCGCGCCGGTCGAGCTCGGCGAACTCCTCGTAGCCGCGCAGCACGGCGCGCAGCTGCAGGCCCATCGCCGCGCGATCGCCGGAAAGCAGCATCCACAGGTCCTGCAGCGCGGGGCCCATGCGCGCGTCGTCCAGGTCGACGAAGTGCGGCCCGTCCGGCGTCCAGAGGATGTTGCCGACGTGGCAGTCGCCGTGCAGCCGGATCGCGCGCGGCTTGCCGGCCCTTTCATAGCACTGCTCCACTGCGGTCAACGCCTGCGCGGTGACCGCCTTCCACGCCTCGAGCAGCTCGGCGGGGACGAAGTTCGTGGCGAGGAGGAACGCGCGCGGCTCATGGCCGAAGGTCTTCGGCGTGAGCGAGTCGCGGAACTTGAACTTCTTCGTCGCGCCCACGGCGTGGATGCGGCCGATGAAGCGGCCGATCCATTCGAGCGTGCTTTCGTCGCCGAGCTCCGGCGTGCGCCCGCCGCGGCGCGGATAGATCGCCACGCGAAACACCGGGTCCGTGGTCTTCAGGTTCGCGATCGGAGCGACCACGGGAATCTCGCGCTCGGCCAGCTCGCGGGCGAATGCGTGCTCCTCGTCGATCTGCGCGTCGCTCCAGCGCTCGGGACGGTAGAACTTCGCCACGACGACGGTCTCGTCCTCGAGCCAGACCTGGTAGACGCGGTTCTCGTAGCTGTTGAGACTGAGCAGGCGGCCATCCGGACGCAGTCCCGCCGCCGCGACGGCGTCGAGCACCAGGTCCGGCGTGAGGCGGGAATAGGGATGAGAGGCGGAATCACGGTCCACAGTTACAATTCTGCGCCATGGACAGCGCAATCGAGATTTCCGACCTGCATTTCTCGTACGGCGACCTCGAGATCTTCCGCGGCCTGTCGCTGCGCATCCCGCGCGGCAAGGTGATCGCCATCCTCGGCGCGAGCGGCTGCGGCAAGTCGACGCTGCTGAAGCTGATCGGCGGCCAGCTGCGGCCCTCGAAGGGCAGCGTGAAGGTGGCCGGCAGCGACGTGCATCAGCTCAGCTCCACGGACCTTTACCGCCTGCGGCTCGAGATCGGCATGATGTTCCAGTCGAGCGGGCTCTATACCGACCTCAACGTGTTCGACAACGTCGCGTTCCCGATCCGCGAGAACTTCGATACCCCCGAGGAGCTCATCCGCCGCGTCGTGCTGATGAAGCTGAACGCGGTCGGGCTGCGCGGGGCGCGCGACATGATGCCGAACGATCTTTCCGGCGGCATGACGCGCCGCGTGGCGCTCGCGCGCGCGATCGCCACGGATCCGAAGCTGATGATGTACGACGAGCCCTTCGCCGGGCTCGACCCGATCTCGCTCAACCACATCGTGCACCTGATCCGCGAGCTGAACGAGGCGCTCGACCTGACTTCGGTCGTCGTCACCTACGACGTGAAGGAGGCGCTCAAGGTCGCCGACTATGCTTATGTGATCTGCGACGGCGTGGTGCTCGGCAAAGGCACGCCGCAGGAGATCGAGACCTCGCCGAGCCCCTACCTGCGGCAGTTCGTGAACGCGTTGCCCGACGGGCCGGTGCGCTTCCACTTCCCCGGCCCGCCGCTGGAAGATGACTTGAGGCTTACGCCTCCAGATCGGCCTTAAGGGCGTTCAGGAAGCGCGCGGCTTCGCCGCCGGTCGCGGCGCGGTGGTCGAAGGTGAGCGAAAGGGGAAGCACGCGGTGCGCCGCGATCTCGCCGGCCTTGGTGACGACCGGCTGGCGCTGCAGGCGCCCGACGCCGATGATCGCCACCGTCGGCGGTACCACCACCGGCGAGGCGTAGCGGCCGCCGATCGGCCCGTAGTTCGAAATCGTGATCGTCGCCCCCTTCAGCTGATCGGGCGGAAGCTCTCGCTTCCTCGCTTTCTCGACAAGCGATTCCAGCTGGGCCTTCAGCTGCTCGAGGGATAGCTTGTGCGCATCGCGCAGCACCGGCACCAGCAGCCCCTCGTCCAGGTCGACCGCGATACCGAGATCGACTTCCTCGCGCAGCGTGCGCACGTCCGATTTGCCGTCGTACCAGGCGTTCAGGCCGGGCTCCGCCTTGCAGGCCGCCATCACGGCGCGCGCCACGCGCGCGAGAAGCGGCGTTTCCTTGGACCAGTGATCGACGTCGGCGTCGTCCATCACGGTGACGGCCGCGACCTCGGCATGCGCGAGCGCCATGTTCCTGGCCATGGTCGCGCGCAATCCCTTCTGCGTATTGCTCGAGGAAGGCGCTGGCCCGCGCGCCGCGCGCTTCACGTCTTCGGTGGTCGCCGCACCGCCCGGGCCGGTGGCGTTCACCGTGGAGAGGTCGACGTTCAGGCTGCGCGCAAGCGCGCGTACTGCCGGCGTCGCCTTCACTTCCGTAATGGGCGTGGAGGTCTTCGCCACGGCGGCGCTCTTCTTGGCCTTCGCCTCGAGGTCGCCCACCACCGTGCCCGTGTCGGCGGCCGCGCCTTCGAAGCCGATGAGCGGCGCGCCGACATGCACCTTGTCGCCCGGATTGGCGAACAGCTTCTCGATCGTGCCCGAGAACGGCGCCGGCACCTCGACGATCGCCTTGTCGGTCTCCACCGAGACCATCGGCTTGTCGGCGTCGACCGCCTCGCCGGGCTTCACGTGCCATTCGACGATCTCGGCTTCCTGCAGTCCCTCGCCGAGGTCGGGCAGGGCGAAGACGCGCATTTACTGGTACTCCAGGACTTTGCGCGCGGCGGCGGCGATGCGCGTCGCGTCCGGCATGTAGCGCTCCTCGAGCCGGAACATCGGCGTCACCGTATCGGGCGCCGTGACGCGCTCGACCGGCGCGAGCAGCGAGAGCAGGCCCTGCTCGGCGATGTTGGCCGAGACCTCGGAGGCGAGACTGCAGGTGCGCGGTGCTTCGCTGATCACTACGCAACGGCCGGTTTTCTTCACGGACTTGAGCACCGTGTCGAAATCGATCGGCTTGAGCGTAGCGAGATCGATCACCTCCGCGAAATGGCCGTCTGCGGCGAGCTCGTCCGCCGCATCCAGCGCCTCGCGGAGCATTGCACCCCAGGCCACGAGCGTGACATCGGTGCCTTCGCGCACGACGAAGGCCTTGTCGAGCGGCAGCGCCGCGCCGTCGTCCTGCACGTCTTCCTTGAAGCGACGGTAAAGACGCGAAGGCTCGAGGAACACGACCGGGTCCGGGTCCTGGATCGCCGCCAGCATCAGGCCATACGCCTTCGAGGGCGAGGACGGATAGACGACGCGGATGCCGGGGATCTGGGCGAACATCGCCTCGGGGCTCTCCGAATGATGCTCGGGCGCGTGGATGCCCGCGCCGCACGGCGTGCGCAGCACCATCGGGCAGGAGAGCCGGCCCTGCGTGCGATGGCGCAGCCGGCCGGCGTGATTCAGCATCTGGTCGATCGTCGTATAGGCGAAGCCGGCGAACTGGATCTCCGCCACCGGCCGCAGGCCTTCGGCGGCCATACCGACCGCCATGCCGGCGATGAGTCCTTCGGCGAGCGGCGTGTCGGCGACGCGCTCGGCGCCGAAGCGGCTCTGCAGCCCGGCGGTGGCGCGGAACACGCCGCCGTTCACGCCGACGTCCTCGCCCAGGACCACGACGCGCTCGTCTTCTTCCATGGCGCGCGCGAGCGCCAGGTTGACCGCCTCAACCAGCGTGATGTTCGACATCGGCTTGCACCTCTTCGGTGAGCGCTTCGAACTGGGCGGCGTACTGGCGCGGCAGGCGGGCGTAGAGGTGCTGGTACATCTGCTCGATCCCGGGCTGCGGCGTCTCCAGATATGCCTTCACCACTTGCTGGACCTTCGCCGCGACTTCGCGGCCGAGCGCTTGCTCCTCGTCGGGCGACCAGGCGCCCTTCGCAAAGAGCCAGTTGCGCAGGCGCAGGATCGGCTCGTTCTTCCATTCGCCGGCCAGCTCCTCGGCGCTGCGGTAGCGCGTGGCGTCGTCCGCGGTGGTGTGGTCCGAGAGCCGGTAGGTGACCGCCTCGACGAGCGTCGGTCCGCCGCCCGAGCGCGCCTTGTCGAGCGCTCGCCCGACCACGTCGCGCACGGCGATGAGGTCGTTGCCGTCGACCTGCTCGCCGTCGATGCCGGCGGCGATCGCTTTCTGCGCGAGCGTCTGGGCTGCGCTCTGCATGCGCCGCGGCACCGAGATCGCGTACTGGTTGTTCACCACGACGAACACGAGCGGCAGCTTCCAGATGCCGGCCGCGTTCATCGATTCGTAGAAGTCGCCCTTCGAGGTCGCGCCGTCGCCGCACATGGCGAGCGCGACGCGCGG
>DATDCR010000127.1:0-3948 GCA_036524215.1 Burkholderiales bacterium | reverse complement strand
GGTGCGCTTCTTCCTGGCTTGATCGCGGCGGCGCTGCGGGCTGGTGGCTGGGGCCTTGCCGGTTTCCCTCTCCCCAACCTGGATGCGGCGTGCGATGCGGATGCGCGCCGATGCCCCAGTCCCTAGCCCCCAGCGCCGCCTACTTGATGCCGGCCTGCATGAACGACTGCATGAACTGGCGCTGGAAGAGGAGGAACGCGACCAGGAGCGGGGCGACGGCGATGAGGGTGCCGGCGCTGATCACCGACCAGTCGACGCCCGATTCGGGGGCGCCGAAGATGGCGAGGCCGACGGTGAGCGGCCGGGTGCTCACCGAGTTGGTGATGATCAGGGGCCAGAGGAAGTTGTTCCAGTGGTAGCTCACCGAGACGAGCGCGTAGGCGAGGTAGGTCGGGCGCGCGAGCGGCACGTAGACGCGCCATAGCACGCCGAGCCACGAGCAGCCTTCGACGCGCGCGGCTTCCTCGAGCTCGCGCGGGATCGTCTTGAAGGTCTGGCGCAGGAGGAAGATGCCGAAGGCGCTCGCCATGTACGGCAGGCCGATGCCGGTGATGGTATCGACCAGGCCGAGGCGGCTCATGCTGCGGTAGTTCTCGACGATCAGCACCTCCGGCATGATCATCAGCTGCACCAGCACGAGCGCGAAGGCGATGTCGCGCCCGGCGAACTCGAAGCGCGCGAAGGCGAAGCCGGCGAGCGTGCAGAGCACGAGCTGCGCGCCGAGCACCATCGTCACCAGGATCACGGTATTGAGGAAATGCCGCGCGAAGGGCGCGGCGCTCCAGGCCTTGGCGAAGTTCTCGAGCGTGAGCGGCGCGAGCGGCTCGAAGTGCGTGGCGAAGGCGGCCGGATGGAACGCCGCCCAGAACGCGTAAAGGAGCGGCGAGAGCCAGACGATGGCGAGCAGCCAGGCGGCGATCTTTTCGACCGCGTTCACCGGTAGTGCACCCGCCGCTCGATGAGCTGGAACTGCACCAGCGCGAAGGCTGCGAGCAGCGCGAGTAGCACCACGGTCAGCGTCGCCGCATAGGCGGTGTCGAAGAAGCTGAAGGCCACCTGGTAGATGTAGTAGAGCAGCAGGTTCGACGCGTTGTCCGGCCCGCCCTTGGTCAGGATGAAGAGGTGGTCGACGAGCTTGAACGAGTTGATCGTCGCGTTCACCAGGACGAACAGCGTGGTCGGCATGAGCAGCGGGAAGGTGACGCGGCGGAAGAAATACCAGCGCGAGGCGCCTTCGATGCGTGCGGCTTCGCCGAGCTCCGGCGGCAGCGACTGCAGCGCCGCCAGGTAGAAGATCATGAAGAAGCCCGCTTCCTTCCAGATCGTCATCGCGATCAGGCAGCCGAGCACGGTGTCGGGATTGCCGAGCCAGTTGTGGCTGCCGCCACCGAAGAGACCGCTGATGCGGTCGAGCAGGCCGATCTGCGGCGTGTAGAAGTAGAGCCAGAGGTTCGCCACCGCGATCATCGGCAGCACGGTCGGGGTGAAGTAGGAGAGCCGCACGAGCGAGCGCGCCGGCAGCCTGCCGTTCACCCACACCGCCATCAGCAGCGCGAGCGCCATCGAGGTCGGGATGGTGCCGAGGGAGAACCAGAAGTTGTTGAGCAGGACCTGGGTGAAGACCGGGTCCTGGAGGAGGCCGGCATAGTTGTCGACGCCGACGAAACGCGACGGCCGCACGGCGTTGCCGGTCGAGAAGAAGCTCTCGACCAGCGTCGCCGCCGCCGGGTAGTGCGTGAACGCGACGAGCAGCGTCGCGGCTGGCAGGAGCAGCAGCCAGCCGACGACGTGCCGCATTACGGAATACCGAAAATGGTGACTGTCACCATTTATTCATTTGTAGCTTTTCAGCAGGCGATCCGATTCCTGCTGCGCGGCCTTGAGCGCATCGGCCGGCGGCTTGCCGCCGGTGAGGGCTGCCTGGATGGCGTCATCGAGCGCCTTGCGCACGCGGCCGGTCTGGAACGTGGAGAGCTCGGGCGTGGCGAACTTGAGCTGGTCGCGCGCCACCGCGGCCTGCGGGAAGCCGCTGACGTATTCCTTCAGCTTCGGCGTCTCGTAGGCGTCGGGCCGCGTGCCGACGTAGCCGGTGGCGATGCTCCACTCGGCGGTGCGCTCCGGCGTGGTGATCCACTTGATGAAGGCGAGCGCGGCCTTGCGCTCGGCCGGCGAGGACTTCTTGAAGATGTACCAGTTGCCGCCGCCGGTCGGCGAGCCGCGCTGCTTGGAGGCGGGCAGCATGGCGACGCCGAACGGGAACTTCGCCGTGTCCTTCACCGCGGTGAGGTTGCCGGTGGTGTGCCACATCATGGCGGTCTTGCCCTCGGTGAAGTTCTGCCGCAGCGTGCCCCACTCGACGGTGCCTTCCGGCATCACCTTGTGCTTCGCGCCGAGGTCGCGCCAGTACTGCAGCGCGGCGACCACATCGGGATTGGCGAAGTTGGTCTTGTTGCCGTCCTTGTTCATCAGGTCCTGGCCGTTCTGGCGCGCGAAGGCCTGGAACATCCAGTAGGCGTAGCCGGTGGAAGGCACTTCGACGCCCCAGCGCGAAACGTTGCCGCTCGCGTCCTTCTTCACCAGCTTTGCCGCCATCTGCGTCATCTCGTTCCACGTCGCCGGCGCCTTGTCCGGATCGAGGCCCGCTTCCTTGAAGGCGTCCTTGTTCCAGTACATGACGATCGTCGAGCGCTGGAAGGGCACGCCGTACACCTTGCCCTTGTAGGTGCCGTTCGCCATCAGCGCGGGATAGAAGGACTTCAGCCACTTCTTGTCGTCCGCGGTGGTGGCGATGTCGTCGAAGGCGACGATCGCGTCCTGCTCGAGGAGCTCGTAGATGTCGATCGAGAAGAGCACCGACATCTGCGCCGGCTGGCCGGCCTTCAGCGCGGCGAGCGCCTTGATGCGCGCGTCGTCGTAGTTGCCGGCGTAGATGGCGTGCACCTTGACGTCGGGGTTCTCCTTCTCGAAGCCGGCGACGAAATTGTCGATCACCTTGGTGAGCGGGCCGCCGACCGCGATCGGGTAATAGAAGGTGAGCTCGGTGACTGCCTGTGCGGGTGCTGCCGCGGCGAGGAGCGCCGCGAAAAGGATGCCCATCAACGTTCTCATGCTTGCCTCCCTGTCGAAAATTCTATGTGCGCATGCCGCTCGCGGCATCGAACAGATGCTGCGCTTCCGGCGGCCAGCCCAGGCGCAGCGACGCGCCGGGCGCGAGCGCGACCTGGCCGGCCGCGCGCAGCACGAGCGACTCGTCGCCGATGCGGGCCGTCACCACGGTGTCCGCGCCGTGATACTCCGCGCTCGTCACGGTCGCGGCTACGCCGCCATCGGCGACGATGCGGATGTCTTCCGGCCGCACCCCGAGCGTCAGGTTCTTCGCGCTTCCGGGCTGCACGTTGTCCAGCCGCACGAGGTTCATGGGCGGCGTGCCGATGAAGCGCGCGGCGAAGGTGCTCGCCGGGCGCGCGTAGAGCTCTGCGGGGGTGCCTTCCTGCTCGATGTGGCCCGCGCGAAGCAGGATCACCTGGTCCGCCATGCTCATCGCCTCGACCTGGTCGTGCGTCACGTAGACGACCGTCATGCCGAGGCGGCGTTGCAGCGCGCGGATCTCGGTGCGCATCTCATGGCGCAGTTGCGCGTCGAGGTTCGACAGCGGCTCGTCCATCAGGCAGATCGGATTCTCGGAGACGATCGCGCGCGCGAGCGCGACGCGCTGGCGCTGCCCGCCGGAGAGCTGCTGCGGCTTGTGCTCGAGCCGCTCGGTGAGGCCGACCAGGCCGGCGACGCGCTTCAGGCGCCGCTCGCGCTCATCGGTCGGCAGGCGGCGCACCCTGAGGCCGAAGACGATGTTCTCCGCCACCGTCAGGTGCGGGAAGAGCGCGTACGACTGGAACACCATCGAGAGCTTGCGGCGCGTCGGGTCGAGCGTCGTGACATCGCTGCCCTCGA
>DATDCR010000126.1:0-8806 GCA_036524215.1 Burkholderiales bacterium | reverse complement strand
CAAGCTGATCGATCCCTATCTGAAGGAAGCGCAGAAAGTGCTGCAGGAAGGCATCGTCGCCGATGCCGACCTGGTCGACGCAGGCCTCATCTTCGGCACGGGATTCGCGCCCTTCCGCGGCGGCCCGCTGCATTATCTGCAGCATGCAAAAGCCTCCTGAGGGGAAGTAACGTGGCGCAGAGCCTGCCCGAAAGGCAGCCGGCGCTGCGGGTCATGCCGCTGCCGGCGGACGCCAACCAGAACGGCGACATCTTCGGCGGCTGGATCATGGCGCAGGCCGACCTTGCCGGCGCCACCGTCGCCGGCCGCATCGCCCGTGGCCGCATCGCCACCGTGGCCGTAAAGGAGTTCCTCTTCAAGCAGCCGGTGCAGATCGGCGATGTGCTCTCGTTCTATACGGAGCTCAAGCGCATCGGCACGACATCGATCACCGTGACGGTCGAGGTGTATGCCGAGCGCGGACCGGCGGACCTGCAGGTGGTCAAGGTCACCGAGGCGACGCTGACCTACGTCGCGATCGACAGCAGCGGGCGGCCACGCCCGGTGCCCCGCAACTAGTTGCTGCTCGACGCGAGCGCCCTCTTCGCCGTCGCGGCGGTCGCCATCGTCGCCGCCATCGTCGGCGGCATGGGTGGCTTCGGCACCGGCATCATCCTCACTGCGGCCCTCGCGCCGTTGATCGGCGTGAAGAACGTCATCCCGGTGATGACGGTGGCGAGCGCGATCATCAACCTCGGCCGCTTCTGGTTTTACCGCGCGAGCCTCGACCGAAAGACACTGGCGCTCGTCGTCGCTTGCGCGCTGCCCTTCCTCGTCCTCGGCACCTGGATCTACAGCGTGCTCGATGCGCGCGCCATCGGCACGGTGCTCGGCGTGGCGGTCATCGTCTCGATCCCGCTGCGCCGCTGGCTGAAGCGGCGCCAGGTCGTGCTCGGGCGCACCGGCCTCGCCCTGGGCTCGGGCGTCTTCGGCCTGGCGCACGGCGTGGCGACCGGGGTCGGCGTGATCCTCGTGTCGCTCCTTCTCGGCGCCGGCTTGTCGGGACAGGCGGTGCTCGCCACCGACGCGCTCGTCAGCATCGCCCTCGATGTCACGAAGGCGGCGCTGTTCCAAAAGTTCGCGCTCCTCAACGAGCAGATCTTCTACACCGGCGTGATCATCGGCCTCGCCACCATCCCGGGCAGCGCCCTGGCGGCATGGCTGGTCAACCGCATCCACGCGCATCTGCACGTGCTTTTCATCGAAACGCTCGTCATCATCGGCGGCCTGTCGCTGCTGTGGAATTCATGGAGGTAAGGCCATGAGGGAGCTGAAGGGAAAAGTCGCCGCCATCACCGGCGCGGCGAGCGGTCTCGGCCGCGCGATGGCGCTCGCCTTTGCCGACGAGGGCATGCATGTCGCGCTGGGCGACCTCGCCGATGCGAGCGACGTCTTCGCCGAGGTCGAGCGCCGTGGCGTGAGCGCTTTCTCGATGAAGCTCGACGTGTCGAAGGCGGACGAAGTCGAGGCCTTCGCCGCGATGACGGAGCGCGAGCTCGGGCCGACCTTCGTCGTGTGCAACAACGCCGGCGTGTCGCCGCTGGGCGCGGCATGGGAAGCGAGCGTCGGCGACTGGCAATGGATCCTGGGCGTCAACCTGTGGGGCGTGATCCACGGCGTGAGGAGCTTCGTGCCGCGCCTCATTTCGCGCAACGAGGGGCACGTGGTCAATACCGCTTCGGTGGCCGGCATCATCAATCCACCGGGGTCCGGCGCGTACAACGTCACCAAGCACGCCGTGGTCGCGCTGTCGGAAACGCTGCATCACGACCTGCGCGAGCGCGGCTGCGCGGTGAGCGTGTCGGTCCTCTGCCCGGCCTATGTGCCGACGGGCATCGCGGATTCCGAGCGCAATCGCCCGGCGCACCTGCCGGCTTCGCCGAAGAGCAGCGAGACGCTCGCGCGCGAGCAGAGGCTGAAGAAGGCCGTGGCATCGGGCCGCCTGTCGGCAGCAGACGTGGCGCGGGCGGTCGTGCAGGCCGTCAAGGACGAGCGCTTCTACATCCTCACGCATCCGCGCATCAAGGGCGCGATCCGCGCCCGCATGGAAGACATCCTCGAAGAGGGCACGCCGCGCAACCCGATGAGCCTTTAACCGGCGAGCATCGGAAAAAGCCGCTTCAATCCGTCCGCCATCGTCTCGATGGCGATGGCGGCGAGAATGAGTCCGAGCAGGCGCGTGGCGATGTTGAGCCCGGTCATTCCCATCCGCGCGCCGACCACGTGCGCGATGCTCAGCATCACCCAGAGCAGGAGCGCGACGATCGCGATGCAGACGACGAGCGCGAAAGCGTGCCCGACGCCGCCGGTCTGGGCCGCGATGATGGTCGTGCTGATGGCGCCCGGACCGGCGAGCAGCGGCACCGCGAGCGGCACCACGCCCGACACCTCGCCCGCCTGCAGCTCTTCGGCTTCCGCGCGCGTCTGCCGCATCTCGCCCACCTTGGCGTTGAGCATGGCGAGCGCCATGAGGAGAAGCACCAGGCCGCCACCCACCTGGAACGCCTGCAGGCTCGCGCCGAGCGATTTCAGCAGCGACTCGCCGAAGACGGCGGCGCC
Source organism: Burkholderiales bacterium (assembly GCA_036524215.1). Taxonomy (GTDB): domain Bacteria; phylum Pseudomonadota; class Gammaproteobacteria; order Burkholderiales; family SG8-39; genus SCGC-AG-212-J23. The sequence continues at coordinate 6,208 of DATDCR010000126.1, read as the reverse complement.
GGCGAGGACCAGGAACACCGTCAGCGTCACGACGCGGATCAGGCGGCGCCGGCCCGCTTCGTCGCGCGCCGCGGTGACGCTGACGAAGATCGGGATGGCGAGAAAGGGGTCGAGGACCGCGGTGAGCGTGACGAGGTACCGCAGGTACTCCTGCAAATCGCTCACTTCTTCAGTGAAGCCTGGGCGGCCTTGCGATCCTCGTTCACGGTGCGGAAGGCCGGCCGCTCGCCCAGCATCTTGAGATACGGCTTGATCTGCGGCATCGACTCGAGCATGTCCTGCCCGTAGGCAAGCTTCGTGGCGAGCGAGACGAGCGGCAGATGCACGAACGCCGCGCAATCGGCGAGCGTCAGCTCGCCGCCCGCAAGGTACGGGTCGAACCGGGCGCGCTCGCGCAAGGCGCGCACGCCCTTCACGAGCTCCTTCTCGACCGACTGCTTCAGCTCGTCGCCGAGCGTGCCGCGGCTGAAGAACAGGGGGCCGTAAAGGCGCCGCGCGACGAGCTCCATGTGGAGCTCCATGAACGTGATCAGCTCGCGCACCCGCGCGCGCTCGAGCGGATCGCGCGGATAAAGCGGCCGCTCGGGATACGCCTCCTCCAGGTATTCGCAGATCACCTGCGACTCGGAAAGATGAGCGCCGTCGACCTCGAGGAAAGGTACCTTGCCGAGCGGCGTGCGCGCGAGGAATTCTTCACTTTGCGAGGGCCGGCAGGTCGGATCGACCTCGAACTCGAGGCCTTTCTCCAGCATGGCGATGCGCACCTTGTTGAAGTAGTTGCTGATGTGGAAGCCGCAGAGCTTTAGCATGGGGTGGCATTATAGGGACGATGTCCGCACAAGCCTCCGCGCTGACCGAGCAGTGGCTGCGCGCCGAAGTCTGGCCGCGCTTTTCGCGCGTGCTCGCACGCGAGGAGATCTACCTCGCCAACCATTCCCTCGGACGGCCGCTGGACCGCACGGCAGAGGATGTGCGCGGCGCGCTCGACGCCTGGTATAGCGATCTCGATCGGGCATGGAAGACCTGGCTCGAGGCCCGCGAGCGCTTTCGTGCCCTGACCGCCGGGCTCGTCAAGGCGCGCCGCGCCGATTGCATCATCCCGAAGACGAGCGCGGGTCAGGGCCTGCGCGCAGTTCTTAATTCCTTTAATTCGAAGATCAAGGTCGCGACAAGCGACGGCGAATTCGACTCCATCGATTTCATCCTGCGCGTGTACCGCGAGCGCGGCCGCATCGAGCTGAAGATCACGCCATGGACCGAGCTCTCGCCCGCGGGCGCCGACCTGATCGTGCTTTCCACCGTCATGTTCCGCACCGGCGAGGTCGTGAAGCACCTGCCGCGGCTGATCCACGACGCGCATACCGCTGGCGCGCTCGTCCTTCTGGACGTGTATCACCACGCGGGCGTGCTGCCGCTCGACCTCGATGCGCTCGGGGCCGACTTCGCCATCGGCGGCTCGTACAAGTACCTTCGCGGCGGCCCGGGGGCGTGCTGGCTCTACGTGCGGCCCGGCCTCGTCGACAGCATGCGCACCCTCGATACGGGCTGGTTCGCCAAGAAGGAGGCGTTCGCCTATGCGCGGCCCGAGCCGCCGGAGTTCGGCGCCGGTGGCGATGCCTGGCTCGAGTCCACGCCGCCTGTGCTGGCGCCCTTCCAGGCGCTCGCCGGGCTCGAGCTCACGCTCGAGCTGGGTGTCGAGCGGCTGCGAGCGTATTCGCTCGCGCAAAAGGCGCTGCTTTGCGATCTGCTTCCCGAGGCGAGAGGCGTCGGCGCCGACCATGGTCCGTTCCTCACCATCACGCATCCGCGCGCGGCGCAGATCGCGGGCCTGCTTGAAAAGAAGGGCGTGAAGATCGACGCGCGCGGCGAGTACCTGCGCATCTGCCCCGACATCCTGACTTCGCGTGCCGAGCTCGAGCGCGCGGCCGACGTGATCGAGCAGATGCTGCGCCGATGAGCACGGCGGAAGCGCTGGTGCTCGACTTCGGCAACGTGCTGGTCGAAATCGATTTCGATCGCGCCTTCGAGGCATGGGCGAGCGCGGCCGCGCTACCGGCGAGCCGGATCGCCGAGCGCTTCCCGCGCGATGCGGCCTACTGCGCGCACGAGTGCGGCGAGCTGGACGATCACGGCTACTTCGAGCATCTGCGGCGCGTGCTCGAGATCGACATCAGCGACGCGGACTTCCTCGAAGGATGGAATGCGATCCTCGGCGAGCCGCTGCCCGGCATCGGGGAGGTGCTCTCGCGCCTCGCCAGCCGTTTTCCGCTCTATGTCTTTTCCAATACGAACCCGGCGCACCTGGCGCAATTCGCCGCGCGCTACCAGCCCCTGCTCTCTTACTTCCGCCGCACCATCACTTCCTGCGACATCGGCGCCCGCAAGCCGCAGCCCGAAGCCTTTGTCCGCATGGCGGCGCTCACGGGAGCGCCGCCCTCGCGGCTCGCCTTCTTCGATGACCTGGAGGAGAACGTCGCTGGCGCGCGCCGTGCCGGGCTGCAGGCCTTCCGCGTGACGCGGCCGGCCGAGATCCTGGCTATTTCAGAAAGTCTGGCGCCGGTGCGAAAGGCAGGCTGAGCGCCGCGGCGACTTCCGCGTGCGTGACCTTGCCGCGCGCGACGTTGAGGCCGTTCCTCAGGTGCTCGTCCTCCGACAGGGCGCGCTTCCAGCCCTTGTTGGCGAGCGCCAGCACGAAGGGCAGCGTCGCATTGTTGAGCGCGTAGGTGGAGGTGCGCGGCACGGCGCCCGGCATGTTGGTGACGCAGTAATGCACGACCTCGTCGACGACGTAGGTCGGATCGGCATGCGTCGTCGGGCGCGACGTTTCCAGGCAGCCGCCCTGGTCGATCGCGATGTCGACCACCACGGCGCCCGGCTTCATCGCCTTCACCATCTCGCGCGACACGAGCTTCGGCGCGGCCGCCCCCGGCACGAGGACGGCGCCGACGACGAGATCCGCCGAGAGCACGTGCTGCTCGACCGTGTCGCGGCTGGAATGGACGGTGACGACCCGGGCGCCGAATTCCTTTTCAATGGCTCTTAGCACGTCCAGCGAACGGTCGAGCACGTAGACGCGCGCGCCGGATCCGACCGCCATGCGCGCCGCGTTGGAGCCCGACACGCCGGCGCCGAGGATGGTGATCTTCGCCGGCGGCACGCCCGGCACGCCGCCGAGCAGGATGCCCATGCCGCCGCGCTCCTTCTCCAGGCAGCTCGCGCCGACCTGCACGGACATCCGCCCGGCAACCTCCGACATCGGCGCAAGCAGCGGCAAGCCGCCGCCGGCGCGCGTCACGGTCTCGTAGGCGATGCAGATCGCCTTCGAGGCCTGCAGGTCCTTCGTCTGCTGCGGATCGGGGGCGAGGTGCAGGTAGGTGAACAGAACGTGCCGCTCCTCGATCTTGGCGCGCTCCTGCTTCTGCGGCTCCTTCACCTTGACGATGAGCTCCGCCTCCTGCCACGGATCGCCGATGCGCGCGCCTGCCTTCTCGTAGGCGGCGTCCGGCGCGCCGATGCCGACGCCGGCATTGGTCTCGATCACGACCTGGTGGCCGTGCGCGACGAGCTCGCGCACCGAGGTGGGCGTGAGGCCGACGCGGTACTCGTGCGTCTTGACTTCCTTCGGCACGCCGACGATCACTGGGGCTTCGCCTTCGACAGCGCTTCGCGCACCGAGGTCTGCTCGCCGAGCTCGAGCTTCGCGATCTGGTTGCGGTGGACTTCGTCCGGCCCGTCGGCAAAGCGCAGCGTGCGCGCGTGCGCGTAGGCATAGGCGAGGCCGAAGTCGTCCGATACGCCGCCGCCACCGTGCACCTGCATCGCCCAGTCGATCACCTGCAGGGCGACGTTCGGCGCCAGCACCTTGATCATGGCGATCTCCTTCTTCGCCACCTTGTTGCCGACCGTGTCCATCTTCCAGGCGGCATTGAGCACCATGAAGCGCGCGCTGTCGATCATGATGCGCGCCTGCGCGATGCGCTCGCGCGTCACGCCCTGGTCGGCGATCGGCCGCCCGAAGGCGACGCGGGCGGTGGCGCGCTTGCACATCTTCTGCAGCGCGCGCTCGGCCTGGCCGATGAGCCGCATGCAATGATGGATGCGCCCCGGCCCCAGGCGTCCCTGCGCGATCTCGAAGCCGCGACCCTCTCCCAGCAGCACGTTGGAGGCCGGCACGCGCACATCCTTCAGCTCGATCTCCATGTGGCCGTGCGGCGCCGAGTCGTAGCCGAACACCGGCAGATGGCGCAGCTTCTTCACGCCCTTCGCGTCGGCCGGGACGAGGATCATCGACTGCTGGTTGTGCCGCGAAGGATTGTCCGGATCGGTCTTGCCCATCACGATGTACAGCCGGCAGCGCGGATCGCCGCCGCCGCTCGACCACCACTTCACGCCGTTGATGACGTACTCGTCGCCCTCCCGCTTCATGCGGGTCTGGATGTTGGTCGCGTCGGACGAAGCGACCGCGGGCTCGGTCATCAGGAAGGCGGAGCGGATTTTTCCTTCCAGCAGCGGCTCGCACCATTCCTTGATGTGCTGCGCCGTGCCGTACTTGAGCAGCGTCTCCATGTTGCCGGTGTCCGGCGCCGAGCAGTTGAACACCTCGGGCGCCCATTCCACCGCGCCCATGATCTCGCAGAGCGGCGCGTATTCGAGATTGGTGAGCTCGCCGCCGTGGCTCTTCGGCCGCCACAGGTTCCACAGGCCGGCGGCGCGCGCCTTGGGCTTCAGCTCCTCGATGATCGGCACGGTCTGCCAGCGCTTCTCGCTGCGCGTGTGCTGATACCACGCGCGCTCGTTCGGGTAGATGTGCTCGGCCATGAAGTCGGTGAGGCGCTTGCGCAGCTCCTGCACCTTGGGGGTGTAATCGAAGTTCACGCGGCTCTCCTTAGTATCTTTTCAACCTGCTGCCAACCCAGCTCGGCCATCGGCTTCGCGCGCGAGCCCGCATCGCGCGCGTGCGCGGAGGCGGCGGTGCCGTCGACCACCCGCTTCATGATTCCCTGCAGGATCGCGGCGATGCGAAAAAGGTTGTACGCGAGATAGAAATCCCAGTGCGACGGGTCGATCGCGCCGCGGCCGGTCCGCGCGCAGTAGCTGCGCACATATTCCATCTCGGTCGGAATGCCGAGCGACGCGAAGTCGAGCCCGGCGATGCCGCGGAACTGCCCCGGCGGGATGTGCCAGCTCATGCAGTGGTACGCGAAGTCGGCGAGCGGATCGCCGAGCGTCGAAAGCTCCCAGTCGAGCACGGCGAGGATCTTCGCCTCGGTCGGATGGAAGACCACATTGTCGAGCCGGTAGTCGCCGTGCACGACGGTGGTGCCGGTCTCGGGCGGAATGTTCCTCGGCAGCCAGGCGATGAGGTTGTTCATCGCCGGGATCGGATCGGTCTCGGAGGCGAGGTACTGCTTGGTCCAGCGCGCGATCTGGCGCTCGATGTAGTTTCCGGGCTTGCCGAAGCTCTCGAGCCCGATCTGCCGATAGTCGATCGAATGCAGGAGCGCGATCACGCGGTTCAGCTCGTCCCAGATCGCGAAGCGCTCGGTCTTCGAAAACCCCGGCAGCGCCTGATCCCAGAGCACGCGGCCGTCGGCATAGTCCATGACGTAGAACGCCGTGCCGATCACGGCTGCGTCCTCGCACAGGACGAGCGGCTTGGCGACCGGGAAGCCGGTCGGATGGAGCGCGGCGATGACGCGGTATTCGCGCTCGACCGCGTGCGCCGAGGGCAGCAGCTTCCCCGGCGGCTTGCGGCGCAGGACGTAGCGCTTTCCGGAGGCCTCGGTGAAGCGGTAGGTCGGGTTCGATTGCCCGCCCTTGAACTGCTCGAGGCTGCGGATCTTCATCCCCAGGAAATGCTCCAGGGATGCGATGTCGATGCGGTGGCGCTCCTCGACTGGCTTGGTGCCGATGAACTCCTCGAACACGCCGCGAGCTTACCCTAGAATGAATCGCATGAGCCGGTTCCGGGTGAGCCATTCCAAGGATGCGAAATTCGAACGGCGCGGCCTGCGCGCCTATTTCGAATATCGCGATCTCGGCATCCAGCGCGCCACCCGGGGCAAGATGGTGGCGCACGTCATCCGCGCGCGACCGGGCAAAGCCCCGCACGGCGAATGGCACTACCACGACGTCGACGTCCAGTTCGTCTACGTGCTGAAGGGCTGGGTGCTGTTCGAGTACGAAGGCGTCGGCCAGGTGATGATGA
>DATDCR010000125.1:0-1833 GCA_036524215.1 Burkholderiales bacterium | reverse complement strand
GGCCGCGAGGCGAGGAGCTTCTCTGCCTCGCCCGGCGCCGACAGGTCCGAGGCGATGGCCTTGCCCTGCACCCCGGCCGGCAGCGTGGGCGGCACCACGTCGTGCAGGATCAGCTCGCCCGCTTCGCCCGCCAGGCGCTCGACCAGCTTGCGGCCGATCATGCCGGCGGCGCCGATGACAAGGACGCGCTTCACCAGTCGGTCCTCACCAATCCGGATCCCACAGGCGCCACCAGGGGATGCTTTTCTTGCGCCGGCCGCCCTTCAGGTAGGGACTCTCGGGGAAGTTGGTCGCCAGGACGCGCTTCGCAGAATCGCTCAGCTCCTTGAGGCCGAGCTCGTCGTACGAGCGTACGAGAAGCGCCATGGCTTCTTCGACCGCCGGGGCCTGCGGATAATGCTCGATCGCGTACTGCGCGCGGTTCGCGGCGGCGACGAACGCGCCGCGCTTCACGTAGTAGCGGGCCACGGCCACCTCGTTCGAGGCGAGCGCGTTCACCAGGTAGCGCAGCCGCGCCGCCGAGTCGGGCGCATAACGCGACTCCGGAAAGCGCGTGACGACTTCCTTGAAAGCGAGAAAGGCTTCGCGCGAAGCCTTCGGATCGCGATCGCTCATGTCCGGCGTGGTAAGCCACGACAGCAGGCCCTGCAGCTCGTTGAAGTTGATCAGGCCCTTGAGGTACCAGGCGTAATCGACGTTCGGATGGTTCGGATAGAGCTTGATGAAGCGATCCGCCGCGGCGATCGCCGAGGCGCGCTCGCCGTCCTTGTAGTTGGCGTAAGCGATCTCGAGCTGTGCCTGCTGGGCATAGCGGCCGTACGGGTAGCGCGCCTCGAGCTTCTCGAGGAACTTCACCGCCTTCGGCCAGTCGCGGCTCGCCATGGCGTCCTTCGCTTCGCCGTAGATGCGCTGCGCGGACCAGCCGACCGTCTCGTCTTCCGTGGACATGCTGCCGCAAGCGCTCACGAGGACGAGCGAAGCGGCCGCGAGTGCTGCAGCAAGTAAACTTCTGGACATGGGGCCAAAGAATTATAGCGACTGGGATGCGGCGTTCGTCGCCCCGTTGACGGCCACCGTGCCGCAGGAAATGGGCGGCATGCGCCTCGACCAGGCGCTCGCCCGCCTCTTCCACCAGTATTCGCGTAATCGCCTGCAGGAATGGCTGAGGCAGGGCCACATCAAGGTCGACGGCAAGGCGCCGGCGGCGCGTTCGCCGGTAACCGGCGGGGAAAGAATTTCGCTGACGCCGCCGCAACTGCCCGACGGCGCGGCGCCGCGCGCGCAGCGCATGGCGCTCAAGATCGTGCACGAAGACGCCGCGCTGATCGTCATCGACAAGCCGGCCGGGCTGGTCGTGCATCCCGGCGCCGGGCAGCCCGACCGCACGCTCCTCAATGCGCTGCTTGCCCACGCGCCGCAGCTTGCCGGCGTGCCGCGCGCCGGCATCGTGCACCGGCTCGACAAGGACACGAGCGGGCTCCTCGTCGTCGCGAAGACGGTCGAGGCGCAGGCCGACCTCGTCAGGCAGCTCGCCGAGCGCACCATGCGCCGCACCTATATCGCGCTCGTGCAGGGCGATCCGCCGGCAAGCGGCACCATCGATGCGCCGGTCGGGCGCGACCCCAAGGTGCGCACGCGCATGGCGGTCACCCATCGCGGCAAGCCGGCGCGCACCGGGTACAAGGTGCTCGAGCGCTTCGGCCGCGCCGCGCTGGTCGAGTGCCGCCTCGAGACGGGCCGCACGCACCAGATTCGCGTCCACTTCCAGCACATCCGCCATCCGCTGGTCGGCGATGCCGTGTACCGCCGCGGCACGCGGCACGGCATCGACTT
>DATDCR010000124.1:0-1653 GCA_036524215.1 Burkholderiales bacterium | reverse complement strand
TCCCATAAAATTCTGTACATCTCAGTTTCCTCTATAAAATGGGGTAATCATAGGATCTCAGAGAAGGCAATGGCACCCCACTCCAGTACTCTTGCCTGGAAAATCCCATGGATGGAGGAGCCTGGTAGGCTGTAGTCCATGGGGTCACGAAGAGTCAGACACTTACTGAGGGACTTCACTTTCACTTTTCACTTTCATGCATTGGAGAAGGAAATGGCAACCCACTCCAGTGTTCTTGCCTGGAGAATCCCAGGGACAGCGGAGCCTGGTGGGCTGCCATCTATGGGGTCGCACAGAGTCGGACATGACTGAAGCGACTTAGCATGGCCATGAAGTGCTCGAAGGCATCAAGCGCATCTTTCGTACGCGCCACCCGGTCATTATCTATCCTGCCTCCGGCACGGGCGCCTGGGAAGCGGCGCTCGTCAACACGCTTTCGCCCGGCGACCGCGTGCTCATGAGCGAGACGGGGCATTTCGCCACGCTATGGTCGAAGCTCGCGAGGCGCTTGGGACTCGAGGTCGAGCTCATTCCCGGCGATTGGCGCCATGGCGCCGGCGCGGCGCAGCTCGAGGCGCGGCTCGCGGCCGACACGTCGCACGCGATCAAGGCGGTGTGCGTCGTGCACAACGAGACGTCGACGGGGGTCACCACCCGCATCCCGCCCGTGCGCAAGGCGATCGACAACGCGCGCCATCCCGCGCTGCTGATGGTCGACACGATCTCCTCGCTCGCCTCCATCGACTACCGTCACGACGAATGGGGCGTGGACGTGACCGTCGGCGGCTCGCAGAAGGGACTGATGCTGCCGCCGGGCTTGAGCTTCAACGCGCTCTCCGAGAAGTCGCTCGCCGCGCAGAAGAGCGCTCGCCTGCCGCGCTCGTACTGGGACTGGAGCGAGATGCTCGCGCCGAACGCCAGCGGCTTCTTCCCGTACACGCCCGCGACCAACCTGCTCTATGGCCTGCGCGAAGCGATCCACATGCTGGAGGAAGAAGGCCTCGCCAACGTCTTCGCGCGCCACGATCGGCATGCCGAGGCCACGCGCCGCGCGGTGCGTGCCTGGGGGCTCGAGATCCTCTGCCAGGACCCCGACGAGTACAGCTCGTCCCTCACCGCCGTGCTCATGCCTCCCGGGCACGATGCCGACCGTTTCCGCAAGGTCGTCCTCGAGCATTTCGACATGTCGCTCGGCCAGGGCCTGAGCAAGCTCTCCGGAAAGATTTTCCGCATCGGCCATCTCGGCGACTTCAACGACCTCTCGCTCGCCGGCGCGCTCTCGGGCGTCGAGATGGGCCTCGAGCTCGCGGCGGTCCCGTACCGCAAGGGCGGCGTCCAGGCGGCGCTCGACCATCTCGCCGCCGAGGCGCGGCGCGGCGAAGCCGCCCGCAGGGCCGCCTGATCCTGCTAGAGTAACGCCGCAAACGGCGCGGGACCTGACCCGCGCCGTTCCATAAAACAGGAGGAGATTGCCATGACGAAATGGATTCGCTTCGCCATGCTCGGCGTCACCGTGCTCGGTGCATTTTCGATGTCCGCCGAGGGCGCGAATGTGACGCTGCGCGCCTCGCACCAGTTCCCCGGCGGCAAGGGCGACGTGCGCGACGAGATGGTGCAGATCATCGCGCGTGAAGCCAAGGCCGCGAGCGCCGG
>DATDCR010000123.1:0-4991 GCA_036524215.1 Burkholderiales bacterium | reverse complement strand
CCGGTGCTCGAGATCTTCAAGACCAAGCACGCCAACCGCGCGGACAAGCGCACGCCGTTCGCCGGCCTGCAGTGCGAGGCCTGCCACGGTCCGGGCGCGAAGCACGTCGAAGGCGGCGGCGACAAGAACGCGATCAACAGCTTCAAGGATTCGTCGTTCCTTACGGCCGAGCAGCGCAACAAGTTCTGCCTCACCTGCCATGAAGGCGAGGCGCGCATCGGCTGGCACGCGAGCAAGCACGCCACCAACCAGGTCGCGTGCACCAGCTGCCACAAGCTCCACGCCGCGCACGATCCGGTGCGCGAGAAGACGACCGAGGCTGGCGTCTGCTACCAGTGCCACCGCGAGCAGCGCGCGGAATTCAACCGGCCATCGACGCACCCGGTGCGCTTCGGCCGGCTCGCTTGCAGCGACTGCCACCAGCCGCACGGCTCCAATACCGCGGCGATGCTGGCGAAGCCGACCATCAACCAGACCTGCTACACGTGCCATGCGGAAAAGCGCGGCCCGTTCCTTTGGGAGCACGCGCCCGTCGCCGAGAACTGCGCGCTGTGCCACGGGCCGCACGGCACGACGCGCCCGGCGCTGCTCGTCAAGACCCCGCCGCTCCTGTGCCAGCAATGCCATAGCGCGGCCGGGCATCCGGCGGTCGCGCGCACCGGCGCCGCGTTACCCGGCGGGGGCGGCGTCGGCGCGGGGTTCGTGCTCGCCGGAAGCTGCACCAACTGCCATTCCCAGGTTCACGGCTCGAACCACCCGTCGGGCGTGAAGCTCATGCGATAGCGGCAAGGACCGGACCCGAACATGAAACGCGCCAACCCTCTCCTCCTGCTCGGTGTGCTCTCGCTGCTGCCCGCGGTCTCGGCTGCCGAGGAATCAAACGCAGCCGGCACGCCGGTCGACACCTCGAAGTGGCTGTGCAAGCTCTGCAAGTTCGAAACGGGCACGAGCGGATCCGTCGAGATCGGCGCAGGCCGCGTCTCCGAGCCGTCGGCGAAATTCGGCGAGTACAACGGCCTCGACAAGGAAGGCGGCTACCTTATCGGCGGCACCACGGTCGATCACCGCGGCGACGGCGGAACGTACTGGAACGCGCGCGCCTCCGAGCTTGGGCTCGATACGCGCTCGGCGGCGTTCGAGGCTGGGCGGCAAGGGGGATACGGTCTGTTTCTCGACTACGCGGAAACCCCGCACGTCGTCTCCAAGGACGCACAGACGCCGTTCCTCGACAGCGGCAGTGCGTCGCTCACCCTGCCGGCCGGCTATCCGGCGGGCGCGACGGCCGGCATGCCGCTGGCGACCACGCTGCAGACGATCGAGATTGCGACGAAGCGCAAGCGCTTTGGCGTTGGCGCGTCGTGGCTTCCGGAAAGCGACTGGAAGTTCGGCCTCAGCTTCCGTCGCGAGAGCCGGGAAGGTACGAAGCGGGCCTCTGGAGCTTTCTTCGTCAACGCGGCGCAGATGGTCGAGCCGGTCGGCTATGAGACCGACCAGATCGATGCCTCCGCGTCGTACACCGGCCGCAGGCTGCAGGCGCGAGTCGCCTATTACGGTTCGCGCTTCTCGAACGCCAACGAGGCGCTCACCTGGCAGAACCCATTCTCCATGCCCGCATTTCCGGGGGCCACCGCCGGCCAGCGCGCCTTGCCGCCGGACAACCAGTTCCACCAGCTCTCGGCGGCGCTCGGCTACCAGCTGACCGACCGCACCCGCGCCTCGGCCGACATCGCGCTGGGACGCATGACGCAGAACGACCGCTACCTCGCCCCGACGCTGAACACCACGCTTGCCGTGCCCGCGCTGCCAAGCGGCTCGCTCGATGGCGAGGTCAATACGATCAATGCCGGTCTCAAGCTGAGCTCCGCGCTCACCGAGCGGCTCAGCGTAAATGCCGCGTACGGGCATGACGATCGCGATAACCAGACGCCCCAGGCGACGTACCCGTGGGTGACGACCGACATGTTCCTCGCCACGCCGCGCAGCAACCTGCCCTACAGCTTTACCCGCGACCTCGTGAAGGTCAGCGGCGATTACCGTTTCTCGCCGCGCCTGAGGGCTTCCGTGGGCGCGGATCACGATCGACACACGCGCACCTACCAGGAAGCCGAGCGCACGCGCGAGAACACGATCTGGGGCAAAGCGAACGCGCGCGCGCTCGGGAATGTCGACCTCAGCCTCAAGCTCGCGCATGCCGAACGGCGCAATTCCGGCTACCAGGTGGTCCCTGCCGTCACGCCGCCCGAGAATCCGCTGATGCGCAAGTACAACATGGCCAGCCGCGATCGGGACAGCGCCGCGCTGCGCGCCGATATCGCAGCCACCGAGCGCCTCAGCCTGGGCTTCAGCGCCGACGTCTCAAGAGACGACTACTTCGATTCCCCGATCGGGCTCACGGAGGCGAAGGACGTCAGCCTGAACGGCGACCTCTCGTTCAACCTGAGCGAGAACACGAGGCTCAACGCCTTCGCCAGCCGCGCGACGATCGAGTCGTCGCAGTCGGGCAGCCAGGCGTTCGCAACGCCCGACTGGACGGCGGAGAACCACGACACCGTCGACGTGCTCGGCATCGGCGTGCGGCACGCGGTGATCAAGGACAAGCTCGAGCTCGGCGCCGATTACACGCTGACGCGCACGCGCGGCGAGATCAAGCTTGCGACCGGTACCGCCGCGCCGGGCTTCCCCGACTTCACCACGTCGCTCAACGCGCTGCGCCTGTTTGCGACCTACCGGATGGACAAGAGACTGTCGCTCCACGGCGGCTATTGGTTCGAGCGCTACAGCAGCGCCGACTGGATGCTCGAGGGCGTGACACCGGGCACGATTCCCAACGTGCTGACCCTCGGCGAGCAGCCGCCGAAGTACCGCGTCAACGTCATCCAGCTCTCCGCGCGCTACGCCTTCTAATTCGGGGTCAGGGCACTAACTCCCGGATCGACCTCCCGGATCGACCGGCGGCGTCCCATTAATCTGGGATTGTTGGCGATGCCACCGCGGCGCAGAGTGGCCGGCAAGGGGGCACGCCATGGCCAACAAGATTGCCGGGCTTTTCGCGAGCATGGTCCTCGCACTCGCCGCGTGCGGCGGCGGCAGCGAGGACATCAAGGTGGAAGTCACTCCGATCCAGATGTACAGGAACTGCATGTACCGCTATTCGTACAGTGGACCGCCGTACTGGAGCTGCATGCTCGTCGGCGAATGCCAGTCGGGCGGTGAGGGCACGACCTGCGTCGCCTGCCCGACCGACCAGCCGCTCACTCAGTGCTGAAGGCGCAGCCCTGGCTTTCGCCAGGCGCCGCTCACTTCTGCGGCGGCTGCGCGATCGAGACGCCGAAGTTCATCGTCTCCTGCTTGTACGGCGACGGAATGTAGAGGAGCTCGAGGCGGATTTCCTTCAGGCGCTTCAGCTTCAGCGCTTCCGCCGGGAACTCGGCTTCGACCGGCTGGTTTGCCTCCTGGCCGGGGTCGAGGCGATCCGGGCTGCCGTACGAGGACGAGACCTTGAGCGTGGGCTCGGTGCGCTTGTCCTCGAGCGGAATCGGCTTGCCCTGCGTGTCGATATAGAGGACCTTGCCGCCGATCACGCGCAGGCTCTGGTCCTTCGACACGTTGGTCAGCACGAGCTTGCCGGTGAGGCGGGCGGGCTGGTCGATGCGTCCCGACCCGTCCTCGACGCGCTCGATGACCTTGATCTCGGTCAGCGCGCCGCTGAAGAGGTTTCCCTTCACGGTCAGCGCGTCCGGCGTGACGGTGTAGGCCTTGTCGTTCACCACCGGACCCTTCGCCGCCTGGGGCGGCGTGCAGGCGGTGATAAGAAAGGGGGTGATCGTGGCAAGTACGGCAGTGGCGATCGCTGAGCGTGTCAACATTAGTTTTCTCCTGATCGCAGAGGATGCGGCGCAGCGGCAGCACCGGTCTGTGCGCCACCGAACGTTCGCGGTGCGCGTAAGCGCGGACAATGGCCGATGGCAACGCGCGTCATCCCAAACCAGCTCCTCGCAGCGATGCCGCGCAAGGCCTATGACGCGCTCGCGCCCTCGCTCGTCCCGGTCACGCTCGTCTTCGGCGCGACCCTCTATAAGGCGGGCGCGCTGATCGCGCAGGTCTATTTCCCCGGCGACTCGATGGTGTCGCTCCTCGCGCCGGTGAAGAACCATCTCGACCTCGAGGTGGGCCTGGTCGGGCGCGAAGGCCTGGTGGGTGCGTCGCTTGGCCTCGGCGTCGCCCGTTCGCCGGTGAAGGCGCTCGTGCAGGGTGGCGGCAGCGCGCTATCGCTGAGCGCCGCGCGCTTCAAGCGCGAGCTCGCGCATAACCCGGCGCTGCAACGCGCCGTAAATGGCTACATCCACGCCCTGATGGGGCAGATCACGCAGACGGCGGCGTGCAACCGCTTCCACGTCGTCGAGGAACGCCTGGCGCGCTGGCTGCTGATGACGCGCGACCGCATGCGCTCGGCCGAGTTTCGCATGACGCACGAATTCCTCTCGCAAATGCTCGGCGTGCGCCGTGTCGGCGTCACCGAGGCCGCCTCCTCGCTGCAGCGCCAGAACCTGATCGAATACCGCCGCGGCAACATCCGCATCCTCGACCAGCCCGGCCTCGAGGCCGCCTGCTGCAGCTGCTACGCCGCGCCCGGCTAGGCGTACAGCTTCCAGCCGAACGAGGCGCACGCGCTGCAGGCCTGGCTGCCGACCTTGCCGGTGGCGCCGCAGGACTCGCACTGGTCCCACAGGCGGCTGGTCGCGATCTTGAAGATGCCGTAGCAGCGCCGGCCGTTGAAGGTGCCCGAGCAGCGCTGGTTGAGGAAGCGCCGGTCGCTCGACACGGCGGAGCAGACGCTGCATACCCCCGAGGGCTTCGGTAGTTTCTCGCCGCGCATCACTCCGCCGGATGGTCCGCTTTGAAATCCTTGATCGTCTTGGTGACGTCGCCGCGGCCTTTCTGCGCCTTGCCGGCGACCTGACGCATCAACCCTCTGACGACGTGCTCGGCGC
>DATDCR010000122.1:0-7327 GCA_036524215.1 Burkholderiales bacterium | reverse complement strand
GTTGTTCTACCCCCTGATGCGCGAGCGTCCGGGCGGTTTCGCCGCCTTGGCGATCGGCCTGCAAGAGCAGCTCCAGCCGCCGAACACCGCGGTTCTGCGCGGTCGCAAGCCCGGTATCGAGGATTGGGCGAAGGCGCTGGGACGCGAATATCTCCCGGATACAATGGTTCTTGCGATTCCAGACGGCTGCGACGGCCTGCCAGCCGTGCTGGACAAGCCGGCACGACCCGAGCCGGTCAACGGATGGCTATGCCGGGGCGTTGTTTGCCTCGAGCCGTTTACGGATCTCCCAAAACTGAAGGCAGCCTGTAAGGAGCAGACATGAAACGAACCGCCGTAGTGCTGGGTGTGGTTGCGACCGCGCTGGCACTGCCGTCCTATGCCAACGAAGCGCTGGCGAAAAAGCACAACTGCCTGGCGTGCCACGCGGTCGACAAAAAGCTCGTCGGACCGGCCTACAAGGACGTGGCGGCGAAATACCGCAATGATGCCGGCGCCGAAGCCAAGCTTGCCGACAAGGTCAAGAAAGGCGGCCAAGGCGTCTGGGGCCAGGTGCCGATGCCGCCCAACGCGCAGGTGCCCGACGCCGACGTCAAGGCGCTCGTGAAGTGGATCCTGTCGCAGAAGTGACCTGAAGCGCCGCGCCGGTCGGCTCGGCGCGGTCGATTTCCGCGGGAGGGCGGAGTTAAGATATCCGCCCCCGAAAGCCCCAACCCTCGGAGATCCAATGAAGAATACGAAGCTCGCAGTTTGCCTGCTCGCCGCCGGCGTGATGGCGGCTGGCTGCAGCAAGGAAGGCGGCGGCATCAAGATCGGCCACGTCGCCCCCCTCACCGGCGGGATTGCGCACCTCGGGAAGGACAACGAGAACGGCGCGCGTCTCGCCGTCGAGGAAGCCAACGCCGCCGGCATCAAGATCGACGGCAAGGAGGTCAAGTTCACCCTGGTCGCGGAAGACGATCAGGCCGATCCGAAGGTCGGCACCACTGTCGCGCAGAAGCTCGTCGATGCCAAGGTGGTCGGCGTCGTCGGCCACCTGAATTCCGGCACCTCGATTCCGGCTTCGTCGATCTATAACCAGGCCGGCCTGCCGGTCATCTCCGGCTCGGCCACCAATCCGAAGCTCACCGAGCAGGGCTTCAAGAACCAGTTCCGCGTCGTCGGCCGGGATGACCAGCAAGGTCCGGCCATCGCCAGCTACCTCGCGACGGCGAAGAAGCCCAAAGTCGTCGCGGTGATCGATGACGCCACGGCCTACGGCGAGGGCATCGCCAACGAGGTCGAGAAAACGCTGAAGGCTGCCAGTATCGACGTGCTGCCCCGCGAGAAGGGAACCGACAAGACCACCGATTGGAAAGCCGTCCTGACGAAGCTCAAGGGCCGCAATCCCGATGCCATTTTCTATGGCGGCATGGATGCGACCGGCGGGCCGCTTCTCAAGCAAGGCCGCGAGCTCGGCATTCAGGCGGTGTTCGGATTCGGCGACGGCGCATGCACCGACAAGATGAAGGAGCTGGCGGGCGACGCGGCCGAGGGCCTGCTGTGCTCGCAAGCCGGCATCCCGCCGCAGGCGGCGTCCAAGAAATTCCTCGAGGCCTACAAGAAGAAGTTCAACCAGGATCCGATCCTCTATTCGCCGTTCACCTACGACGCCACGAACCTCCTCATCGAGGCGATGAAGAAGGCGAACTCGTCGGATCCGAAGAAGTACCTGCCCGAGCTGCAGAAGATCAGCTACAACGGCGCGACCGGGCCGATAGCCTTCGACGACAAGGGCGATCGCAAGGACGCGGAGATCACCATCTTCACGATGAAGGGCGGCAAGATCGATCCCATCGCGGTGGTGAAGTCTGGCAAGACCATGGCGTACGAGGAGTTCGTGAAGACCATGGCCAAGTAACGCCGCGTCTGCGTCCTGAAACGGCACCCTCGGGGGTGCCGTTTTTGTTTTTGGTTTAGGCTGCCGCCCGTGGACACGCTCGTCCAGCAGCTCATCAACGGCCTCACTGCGGGCAGCGTCTATGCCGTCGTGGCGCTCGGCTACACGATGGTCTACGGCATCATCCAGCTCATCAACTTCGCCCATGGCGAGGTCGTGATGATCGGCGCCATGGTGGCCTTCACGGTCATCAATGCGCTGGTGCCGGCCGGGCTGCCGCCGCTCGCGGTGGTGCTCATCGGCGCGGGCTGTGCGGTGCCGGTGTGCATGCTGGTCGGCTACGGCATGGAACGGCTGGCCTATCGCCCGCTGCGCCATGCGCCGCGCCTTGCGCCCCTCATTACCGCGATCGGCGTGTCGATCATCCTGCAGCACGTCGCGCTGATGATCTGGAGCCGAAACATCCTCGCCTTCCCGCAGATCATCCCGTCGCGCAGCTTCGCCATCGGCGGCGCCGCCATCACCACCACCCAGGTCGCCATCCTCGCCATCTGTTTCCTGCTGATGGCGGGGCTCGCGCTTCTCGTCTATCGCACGCGCCTCGGGACCGCGATGCGCGCGACGGCGCAGAACCCGCAGGTCGCCGGACTGATGGGCATCGACATCAACCGGGTCATCGCCGCCACGTTCGTGATCGGGGCTGCGCTCGGCGCGGTCGCCGGCGTTCTGTTCGGCACCTACTACGGCATCGCGCAGTACACCATGGGATCGATCCTCGGCCTCAAGGCCTTCTCCGCGGCGGTGCTCGGCGGCATCGGCAACATCCCCGGCGCCATGGTCGGCGGCGTGCTCCTTGGCATCGTCGAGGCGCTGGGCGCCGGCTACATCGGCGACTTCACGGATCTGTGCGATTACGGCTGGCTTGCGAGCGTGCTCTCCGATTGCCGGGGCGGCGGGCACTTCGTGCTCTTCGGTTCCAATTACCAGGACGTGTTCGCGTTCATCGTTCTTATCCTGGTGCTCGTCTTCCGGCCTTCCGGCCTGCTCGGCGAACGCGTCGGGGAGCGCGCTTGATGCGTTGGCGCAGCGATCCCGGGATGCGCTGGGTCGGCGTCGCGCTGATTGCCATCAGCCTCGCGGTTCTGCCTTTCGCACTGGCGCAGGTTGGCACCAGCTGGGTGCGCATCACGAACTACGCCATCCTCTACATCCTGCTCGCGCTCGGCCTCAACATTGTCGTCGGCTTTGCCGGCCTTCTCGACCTTGGCTACATTGCGTTCTATGGCGTCGGCGCATACGTGTATGCGTTGCTCGCCAGCCCGCATTTCGGTCTGCATCTGCCGTTCTGGATCATCCTGCCGATCGGCGCCGCGCTTGCCGCCTTGTTCGGCGTGCTGCTTGGCACGCCGACGCTCAAGCTGCGCGGCGACTACCTGGCGATCGTGACGCTCGGCTTCGGCGAGATCGTGCGCATCTTCCTCAACAACCTTTCGCGCCCCGTCAATATCACCAACGGACCGCAGGGCGTCGCGCGCATCGACCCCTTCAGCCTCGGCAGCTTCGGCTTTGGCCGCACGGAGAGCCTGGCCGGGCTGGATTTCAGCGGCCCGATCAAGTACTACTACCTGCTGCTCGTCGTGCTGCTCGCGGTGATCATGGTGAACCTGCGCTTGCAGAACTCGCGCATCGGTCGCGCGTGGGAAGCGATCCGGGAAGACGAGACCGCAGCGCGCGCCATGGGCATCAACACCACCACGCTCAAGCTGCTCGCCTTCGCCATGGGCGCGAGCTTTGGCGGTCTCGCCGGCGGCATCTTCGCCGCGATCCAAGGCTTCATCTCGCCCGAAAGCTTCGTCCTCGTCGAGTCGATCATGGTGGTGTCGATGGTGGTGCTGGGCGGCATGGGAAACATTGCCGGCGTAATTCTCGGCGCGCTGCTGCTTTCGTTCACCCCGGAAGTGCTGCGCTGGACCGTCGAGCCGGTGCAGAACGCCATGTTCGGGCGTTCCCTCATCGACCCGGAAGTGGTGAGGATGCTCCTCTTCGGGCTGGCCCTCGTTCTGGTGATGCTCTTCAGGCCGGCCGGGCTCCTGCCCTCGCCGGTTCGCCAGCGTGAACTGACCGAGCACGTCGGATGAGCGCGCTGCTCGAGGTGCGCGATGCGGGCAAGCGCTTCGGCGGCGTGCACGCCCTCGACGCCGTCTCGTTCTCCATTGCGCCAGGCGAGATCTTCGGCCTGATCGGACCGAATGGCGCTGGCAAGACCACCCTCTTCAACGTCCTGACCGGCGTGTATGCGCCCGATAGCGGAGCATTTGTCTTCGATGGGCGAACGGTGACCGGCCTGCGGCCGCATGAAATTGCCGCGGCCGGCATAGCACGCACGTTCCAGAACATCCGCCTCTTCGCCAATCTGTCCGCGCTCGAGAACGTGATGATCGGCCGGCACGTGCGCACCCGCGCCGGCGTCATTGGCGCGGTGCTGCGCGACAAGCGCACGCTGGAAGAGGAACGCAGCATCGAAGCGCGTGCCTTTGCACTGCTCGATTACGTCGGCATCCGGCGCCGGGCGAACGACCGGGCCGGCAGCCTGCCCTATGGTGACCAGCGGCGCCTCGAAATCGCGCGCGCCCTCGCCACCGATCCGAAGCTGCTCGCGCTGGACGAGCCCGCCGCCGGCATGAACCCGGCCGAGCGCATGGCGCTGGGGGAGCTGATCCGGCGCATTCGCGAAACGGGCATTACCGTCCTTCTGATCGAGCACGACGTGCGCCTGGTCATGAACATCTGCCACCGGGTGATGGTGCTCGACTACGGACAGAAGATCGCGGAAGGCTCGCCGGCCGAGGTACAGCGCGATCCGAAGGTGATCGAGGCCTATTTGGGCGCGCCGCGTGCTGCTTGAAATCCGGCAGCTCGAAGTGCACTACGGCGGCATCCGCGCCGTGGCGGGCATTGGCCTCGCCATCGAGGAAGGCGAGCTCGTCTGCCTGATCGGGGCCAACGGCGCCGGCAAGAGCTCGACCTTGCGGGCCATCTGTGGACTCGTGCCTTCGCGCAGCGCGGCGATGAGCTACGCCGGCGAAGATATCCGAGGCGCCGCGGTCCACGAGCTGCCGCGCAAGGGACTGGTCATGGTGCCTGAAGGTCGCGGCATCTTTGCGCAACTGACGGTGGAAGAAAACCTCGCCATGGGCGCCTATATCCATGGCGCGGCCAACGCCGACGCGCAGTACGAGCGGTTTCCGCGCCTCGCCGAGCGCAGGAACCAGATCGCCGGGACTTTGTCCGGAGGCGAGCAGCAAATGCTAGCGCTCGCCCGAGCGCTGATGACCCGGCCGCGGCTGCTCCTCCTCGACGAGCCTTCGATGGGCCTCGCGCCCATGATGGTGAACCGCATCTTCGAGCTGGTGCGCGACATCGCGGCCCAGGGGGTCACCGTTCTTCTCGTCGAGCAGAACGCGCGGCTGGCCCTGGAGATCGCCGACCGCGGCTATGTCATGGAATCGGGCTCGGTGACCCTGGCGAACGAAGCGCGGGCGCTGCTCGACGACTCGAGGGTCCGGCATGCCTACCTCGGCGAATAAAATAGCCGCGTGAAGCACCTGCTGATTGCCGGGTTCGGCGATATTGCACGCCGGGCGTACTCGACCCTCGCGCTTCGCTTCGCGGTGACCTGCGTCTCGCGCCGCGAGGGCCGGGACCTCGATCGACCGCAGACGCTGCGGCTGGACCCGGTCGATGCCGTCCTGCACTGTGCGCCGCCGCCGTCTTCGGGCGATGCGGATACGCGGACCGCCAACCTACTCGATGCGCTGGACCGGATGGCGCTGCGGCCGACGCGCCTCGTCTACATCAGCACGAGTGGCGTCTACGGCGATTGTCGCGGGGAGCGAGTGGACGAAACGCGTGCGCTTCATCCTGAAACCGCTCGCGCGCGCCGTCGCGTAGACGCCGAGGCGAGGTTGCGCGCATGGTGCGAGCGGCGAACCGCGGCCTTGGTCATCCTGCGGGCGCCCGGCATCTATGCGGCGGATCGATTGCCCATCGAGCGCCTGAGAGCGCGCCTGCCCGTGCTGCGACGCGAGGAAGACGTGTATACGAACCACATCCACGCGGAAGATCTCGCACGGGCGACGGTCCGCGCGCTGGAAGACGGCGCCCCCGCCGGTACCTACAACGTGGTCGACGACAGCGAGATTCTGATGGGCGACTGGATGGACTTGGTGGCCGAGCGTGTCTCGCTGCCGAAGCCACGGCGCGTGCCACGCGATCAAATCGCCAGGTACGTCTCCTCGGAGGTGCTGAGTTTCATGCGGGAATCGCGCCGCCTGGACAACAAGCGACTCAAGATGCAGCTCGGCCTCCAGCTTCTTTATCCGACGGTGCAAGCAGGGCTCGCCCATGAGCACGCTATTGGTACTCACTAACCTGCCGGACCGCGCGAGCGCGGAGCGAATTGCCGATACGCTGGTCCAACAAGGGCTGGCCGCCTGCGTCAATATCCTGGCGCCATGCCGCTCCGTGTACCGCTGGAAGGGCGCTGTACAGCATGATGAAGAGCATCCGATGCTGATCAAGACCACGACTGAGCGTTATGCGCAGCTGCAAGAGGCTTTGCGCAGCGCGCATCCGTACGAGCTGCCGGAAATCATTGCCCTGCCGGTCGAGCGCGGCCTGCCGGCCTACCTGCAATGGGTCGCCGCCGAGACGAAATCGTGAGGCGCCTGGCGCTCCTTCTCGGCGCGTTTGTCTTCTGGCAGCTCGCCCAGGGGCAGGACCTGCTCGAGCCGGAAAAAGCGTTTCGCTTCTCGGCGCGCACGCTGGATGCGAATGCGGTGGAAGTGCAATTCGCCATCGCCCAGGGCTATTACCTGTACCGCGAGCGCTTCCGCTTCTCGGCGGAGGGCAACCCCGCGGTGCGCCTCGGACAGGCCGAGCTGCCGCGCGGTATTGCGCACAAGGACGAGTTTTTCGGCGCCGTGGAAACGTATCGCGGCCAGGTGGCGATC
Organism: Burkholderiales bacterium; assembly: GCA_036524215.1. Lineage (GTDB taxonomy): Bacteria > Pseudomonadota > Gammaproteobacteria > Burkholderiales > SG8-39 > SCGC-AG-212-J23. The sequence goes on along the minus strand of DATDCR010000122.1, from coordinate 436 downwards.
CGCATTCCCGTCGAAGGCGCCGGTCGCCTCGATCTCAAGGTCATTTCGCAAGGCTGCGCGGACGCGGGCGTTTGCTACGTGCCGATGGAATCGAAGGCCAGCCTGCAGCTGGGCGGCGGCGGCGAAGTGCAGCCGCGTTTATCGATCTTTGCGGCCGATACCGACATCGTGCGTCTGTTCGAAGGCAACGTGGCCCTCGTGCTGGCGAGCTTCCTCGCGTTCGGCCTGCTGCTGACGTTCACGCCGTGCGTGCTGCCCATGATCCCGATCCTGTCGAGCATCATCGCGGGAGAGGGCCGACAGCTGAACAAGATGCACGCGCTCGCCCTGTCGCTTTCCTATGTTCTGGGCATGGCGCTCGCCTATGCGGTGGCCGGCGTGGCGGCCGGGTTTTCGGGAACCTTGATCGCCTCGGCGCTGCAGAACGTCTGGGTTC
>DATDCR010000121.1:0-2485 GCA_036524215.1 Burkholderiales bacterium | reverse complement strand
TTGCCGAAGGTGGCAGTCGAAGCCGGCGTCAGCGACTATTGGCGCAAGTACGTCGGGCTGGAAGGCGCCGTGGTCGGGATCGACCGCTACGGCGAATCGGCGCCGGCGGGTGAGCTGTTCAAACATTTCGGCTTCACCCCTGAAGGGGTGGCCGATGCCGTCAGGAGAGTACTCAGATGACCATAAAGGTAGCGATCAACGGATTCGGCCGCATCGGCCGCATGGTGCTGCGGGCGCATTACGAAGGCGGCAAGAAGCACGGCCTGCAATTCGTCGCCATCAACGACCTGGGTGACGCCCAGACCAACGCGCACCTGCTGAAATACGACACTGCGCACCGCGCCTTCCCGGGCACGGTGAAGGTGGACGGCGACAGCCTGGTCGTCAACAACGACCGCATCAAAGTGGTCGCGGAGCGCGATCCCGCCAAGCTGCCGTGGAGGAGCCTCGGCGTCGATCTCGTCATGGAATGCACCGGCCTCTTCACGAGCAAGGCGAAGGCCGGCGCGCACATCCAGGCCGGGGCGAAGAAGGTGATCATCTCCGCGCCGGGCGAGAAGGATGTCGACCGCACGGTCGTCTACGGGGTGAACCACAAGGCCCTGAAGGACTCCGACACCGTCATCTCCAACGCCTCGTGCACGACGAACTGCCTGGCGCCGCTCGTCAAGGCGATCGACGACCGCATCGGCGTCTCCTCGGGCCTGATGAACACGATCCACTCGTTCACCAACGACCAGGTCCTCACCGACGTCTTCCACAAGGATCTGCGCCGCGCCCGCTCGGCGACGCACAACATGATCCCGACCAAGACCGGCGCCGCGGCCGCGGTCGGCCTCGTGCTGCCGCACCTGAACGGCAAGCTCGACGGCTTCTCGATCCGCGTGCCGACCATCAACGTCTCGATCGTCGACCTGACTTTCATCGCCAAGCGTCCGACGACGGTCGAAGAGGTGAACAAGGCCGTGAAGCAGGCCTGCGAGGGCGACCTGAAAGGCGTCCTCGAGTACAACAGCGACCCGCTCGTCTCCTCGGACTTCAACCACAACCCGGCGAGCTCGATCTTCGACTCGACGCTGACTCGAGTCTCCGACGGCACGCTCGTCAAGGTCTCGTCCTGGTACGACAACGAGTGGGGCTTCTCGAACCGCATGCTCGACGTGGCGGTGGCCTTCGCCGAAGTCGGCGTCGCGATGGCGAAGTAACCATAACTGGGCCCCCGCCTTCGCGGGGGCGACTAGCCCATGAAGTTCCGTCGTATGTCAGAGGTCGACCTCCGCGGCAAGCGGGTCTTCATCCGCGCCGACCTCAACGTGCCGATCGAAGGCGGGCGCATCACCGACGACACCCGCATCCGCGCCTCGGTGCCGGCGATCCGCGAGGCGCTCGACAAGGGCGCCGCGGTGATGGTGACGTCGCACCTCGGCCGTCCCACCGAAGGCGAGCTCAAGCCTGAAGACTCGCTGGCGCCCGTCGCCGCCCATCTTTCTGCCCTTTTGGGCGTCCCCGTCCCCGTCAAAGCGGACTGGGTGAACGGCGTCGAGGTGAAGCCCGGCCAGGTCGTGATGCTCGAGAACTGCCGGGTCAACAAGGGCGAGAAGAAGGACGACGAGGCGCTGGCGAAAAAGATCGCCGCGCTCTGCGATGTCTATGTGAACGACGCTTTCGGCACGGCGCATCGTGCGGAAGCGACCACGCACGGCGCGGCGCGCTTCGCCAAAGTCGCCTGCGCCGGCCCGCTGATGGCGGCCGAGCTCGACGCGCTCGGCAAGGCGCTCGCCAATCCCGCGCGGCCGCTGGTCGCCATCGTGGCCGGCTCCAAGGTTTCTACCAAGCTCACCATCCTCGATGCGCTCGCCAGGAAGGTCGACAGCCTGATCGTCGGCGGCGGCATCGCCAATACCTTCCTGCTGGCAGCCGGGAAACCGATCGGCAAGTCGCTCGCGGAGAGGGACCTGGCCGGCGAGGCGAAGAAGATCATGAAATCGACCGTCGTGCCTTTGCCGAGCGACGTTGTCGTGGCGCCTTCGCTGGAGGCGACAAAAGGGACCACCAAGGCCGTGGAAAGCGTGAGCGCCGACGAGATGATCCTCGACATCGGCCCCGAATCGGCCCGCAAGCTCGCTTCTTCCCTGGCAAAGGCCGGGACGATCGTCTGGAACGGCCCGGTCGGGGTGTTCGAGAACGACGCCTTTGCCAAAGGCACGGAAACGATCGCCCGCGCCATCGCACACTCGAAGGCTTTCACCATCGCCGGCGGCGGCGACACGGTCGCCGCCATCAACAAGTTCGGCATCGCCAAGCACATCGACTACATCTCGACCGCCGGCGGCGCGTTCCTCGAGTTCCTGGAGGGCAAGACGCTGCCCGCCGTGGCCGCGCTCGAGGCACGCGCAGATGGTTAGCCACTTAACCGTCGGCACGGGCAAGCAGGGCCTGTACGAGATCACCGCCGAAGTCGCCTCCCTCGTGAGGAAAGCGAATG
>DATDCR010000120.1:0-4861 GCA_036524215.1 Burkholderiales bacterium | reverse complement strand
CGGATCGAGGTAGCCGTCGTTGTTCTTGTCGAGGCTGTCGAACTGCGCACTGCTGCTCGCGCCCGCCGCACTGGTAGCGGCGGGATGGGCCGAGGCCTCCGCGCTCACGGCGGCGGCGAACTCGTCCTTGCCGAGCTTGCCGTTGTGGTTTGTGTCGTACTGGCTGAAGTTCTGTTGCAGCCAAGGGATCGCTTGAACTTCGGTCGGGTCTAGGTTGCCGTCGTTGTTCTTGTCGAGGCTGTCGAACTGCGCACTGCTGCTCGCGCCGGCCGCACCGATAGTGCTGGGATGGGCTGCCTGCTCCGCGCTCACGGCGGTGGCGAACTCGTCCTTTCCGATCTTGCCGTTGTGGTCCGTGTCGTATTGGCTGAACTTCTGTGGCAGCCAGGGGATCGCTTGAGCTTCCGTCGGATCGAGGTAGCCGTCGTTGTTCTTGTCGAGGCTGTCGAACTGCGCACTGCTGCTCGCGCCGGACGCGCCCCGCGTGTCGCGACGCGCTGTGCGCTCCGCGCTCACCGCTGCGGCGAACTCGTCCTTTCCGAGCTTGCCGTTGTGGTCCGTGTCGTACTGGGCGAAGTTCTGCTGCAGCCAAGGCCTCGCTTGGGCTTCGGTCGGATCGATGTTGCCGTCGTTGTTCTTGTCGAGCTGGGTGAACAGCGCGTCCATGCGCTCTCTCGAGTCGGAATCGGCCGCGATGACCGGTATCGTTGCGAAAACGCCTGCGGCCAGGGCCGCGCCTATCGCGTATTTCAGGTCCATGACACTCCTCGTTGGGTTGATCTCCTACTCCCCGCAAGAAATGTGCGGCCCGAAGAGCGCGCGACGTCCTGCAACGTCAATGCCGGCAAATTGGCCTGCGTTCTAAACGAGTACCGGGAGCGTGCGGCGAAGCTCAGTCCGGTTGCCGCCCTTGGCCTTCGCGGCGTTAAGCGCCTGGTCGGCGTGGGAGATCCAGTCGCGGTAGGTCGCGTCCTTTGCATCGAAGGCGGCAACGCCGACGCTCACGGTGCCGCGAAGGCGTGCGCTGCGCTCGAGCACCGAGGCGCTCACGGCTTTGCGCACCGCCTCGGCGACCTGCAGGGCGCTGTTGGCGTCCGCGCCGGGCAGGACGGCGGCGAATTCCTCGCCGCCGTAGCGCCCGGGGATGTCCTGGGCGCGCAGCGAGTTGCGCAGCGTCACGGCGACGCTGCGGATGACTTCGTCGCCGGTCGGGTAGCCGTGGTGCTCGTTGATGGCCTGCAGGTTGTCGATGTCGAGGAGAAGGATCGATGACGACATGCCCGCGCGCCTGCAAAGCTCGAAGTCCTCGGCGACGGCGCGCTCCCAGGCCTGGCGGGTGAGCATCTGCGAAAGCCCGTCGGTGCTGCTCATCGCCTCGAGCTGCTTGTTCTGGTAGCGCAATTGCCGCGCCATGCGGTGGCTGGTGAAGCCGACGACGAGCGGATAGACGAGCAGCAGCGGCAGGCTGCCGTAGATCTCGAGCATCGTCGTCTCGGGCTTCACCGGGAAACCGGTCGCCAGCGCCACCCCCAGACAGCTGATCACCAGCGTCGCCGTGCAGGGCAGGAGGAACTTCACGCCGCCCACCGACAGCTTGTCCATGCTCAGCATCACGAGCAGCAGCGCGCTCGGCAGCAGGTTGAACTTCATGAGCGCGATGAACAGGCCGCCGATGGCGGAGTCGATCATCAGGTTGCGCATCTCGGTGCGGTAAGGATCGGCGCTGTTGACGCCGAGCCCGTAGGCGATGTGCGGCCAGGCGAGCGCGGCGACCCACAGGGCGAGCCAGGCGGCGGGGTGGGCGCCGTTCTCCCAGAACACGGCGGCGACGGCGATGCCGCCGAGGGCAAGGCCGATCGTGCGGCCCGGATACAAGCGCTCGACGAAGCGCACGCCGGTTTCATGGCGGCGCGGTGCGAAAGAAAGCGACGGTGATGCTTGCTCGGCCATCGGAAGGATGGGCCGAGTATGCGCGACGCGGAACTACGGCGGGTCGATCTGCGTTATCCGCCTGTCCGAATGTCGCTCAGCAACGCAATCGATTGTCAGTGCCAGCGATGCCGCCAATACGGCGCGCGGCGCGCGTAATGCCCGCCGTAGTAACCGCCGTAGTAGCCGCCGTAATAAACGTACGGTTGCACGACCACCGCCGGCGCAGGCGCGGCATACATCGCCGGCCCCGCCTCCATGGGCACGGCGACGCAACCGCCAAGGAGAACCGCTGCTGCGAGTAATCCGAGGAGCGTTTTCATGCCGCCATTGCACGCCCGCGCGCCGCCGGCGTGTGTACCAGTTTGTTACAAGCGGTAAAGGCGGGCGGCGTTCGAGGCGAAGAGCGGCTCGCGCATCGATTCGCGCGGGATCCAGGTTTCCAGCAAATCGAGCAGATCGGCGTCGTTCGGCATGTAAGCCGCCATGCCGGGATGCGGCCAGTTGGTTCCCCAGACGCAGCGGTCCGGACGGTCGTTCAGCACCGCCTGCACGAAGGGCCGCATGTCGGCAAAACCGGGTGCCCCGGTGTCCGACAGCCGGTAGAAGCTCGATACCTTGGTCCAGCAATCGTCGCGCTCGGTGAGAAGGCGGCGGATCACCTTGAAGCCCGGCGCATCGACGCCTTCGCCGCCGCGCGGCCGGCCGAGGTGATCGAAGACCAGCGGCACCGGACAGCGCCGCAGCCGCGGCTCGAGGCCAACCCAGTCCTTCGAATCCGCGATGTTGATCTCGATGTGCCAGCCGAGCGGCGCCACGCGCTGCGCGATGTCTTCCAGCATGGCGGTGGTCGCGCCATTGGGAAACTGGTCCATCAGGCGCGCGGCGCGGAAGCCTGCTTTACTCAAACGTTGTAGATCAGCCTCCGCGATGTCCGGGCGGATCGTCGCCACGCCGGCGAAGCGGCCGGGATGCTCCTCGAGGAAGTGTTCCGTGATGGTGTTGTCGAAGCCGTACGGCGTCGCATTCACCTGCACGCCGCGCGCGATACCGAGCGAGACATGCAGCGCGATCCACGCTTCCCGGGTGCAGAGCGGCGGCGAATACTTGCGCCCGCTCGCAAAGGGATAACGATCGAAGCGGTCGAAGATGTGCGCATGGCAATCGACCGTTCCGGCGGGAAGCGCGCGACGCGGCGCACGCAGCCTCGCATCGGGCGGGAGGACGTCGGCGCTCATTCCACCGAGATGTTTCCGTCGCGCGCGACCTTCTGCCACTTCGCGTAGTCGGTGCGCACGTAGGCCGCGAATTCCGGCTGGCTCATGTCCATCACCTCGACGCCCATCCCCTGGTAGCGCTCGCGCACCGAAGGATTGGCGAGCGCCCTGCGCAGCGCCGCGGAGAGCTTCTCGACCACCGGCGCCGGCGTTCCCGCCGGCGCGAAAATGCCGGTGAACGTGGCGGCCTCGTAGCCTTTCACGCCGAGCTCGTCCAGGGTCGGCACCTCGGGCAGGAGCGGCGAGCGCTTCGCGGACGAGATTGCCAGGGCGCGGATGCGTCCCTCGCGGATGTGCCCGATGGAGGCGGTGAGCTGATCCATCATCGATTCCACTTGGCTGCCGATGAGGTCGGTGAGCGCCGGGCCGCTGCCCTTGTAAGGGACGTGCAGCAGCTTGAGGTTGGCCTGGCGCATGAGAAGCTCGATCGCGAGATGGTTGGACGAGCCATTGCCGGCGGAGGCGATGCTTACCTGGCCTGGTCTTTCCTTCACTAAAGAAGAAAATTCGGCAAAGCTGCGCGCCGGCGTCTTCGGCGCGACGGTCAGCACGATGGGCACGGACTGGATCGGACCCACCGGGGTCAAGTCCTTGATCGGATCGAAGTTGAGGTTCTTCCAGACCGCCGGGCCGGCCGTCACCGTGCCGCTCGAGCCGAGGAGCAGCGTATAGCCGTCGGCGGGGGATTTCGCCACGGCCTCGCTGCCGATGCGCCCGCCGGCGCCGGCGCGGTTCTCGACGATCACCTGCTGACCGAGCGCTTCGCCGAGCGCGGGTGCGACGGTGCGCGCCGTGATGTCGACGTTGCCCGCCGGCGGCCAGGGCACGACGATGCGCACGGGGTGGTTCGGAAAATCCTGCGCGAACGCCGCGGCCGCGCAAGACGCGACGCAGAGGCTGAGAACGAACCGCAACATGGCATCTCCCTTGGGGTACAGTGCGCGGACATTATGGTGGGAAGTCCGCTGACACTGCACGTCGTCGAGAGGTTCGCTGCTTGGGCCGAGCAATGGCGCTCGCAGCCCATCTCCCGGGAAGTAGCGCACCACACGCGCCGCGCGCTGGTCGACTGGTACGCCGCGCTCTTGCCGGGCGCCGTCGTGGCCCCCGCGACACTATTGAAGAAGGCCTTCGGCAAGCCCTTCGATGAGGGCGATCCCCGGACCGTCGCGCTCATCAACGGCACCGCCGCGCATACCGTCGAGGTGGATGACATCTTCCGCGACGGCATCTATCACCCCGGCGCGCCGACCATCGCTGCCGCCCATGCGCTGGGACTGGAAAAGAAGAATTTCCTCAGGTCGATCGCGGTCGGTTATGAAATCTCGACGCGCATCGGCGCCGCCATGGGTCGTGCGCATTACCGCTACTGGCACAACACCGGCACCATCGGCTCGTTCGGTGCCTGCGCCGCTGCGGCTGAAGTCTTGAACCTCAATCGCAACCAATTTGCGCATGCGCTCGCCACGGTCGCCACCTTCGCCGCCGGGCTGCAACAGGCCTTCCGCATGGACTCGATGTCGAAGCCGCTGCATGCGGGGCATGCCGCGGAAGCCGGCGTGACGGCCGCGCTCGCGGCGCGCGAAGGCGTGATCGGATCGCTGGACGTGCTCGAGGGCGAGGCGGGCTTCGGCCGCGCCATGGGCGACAACCCG
>DATDCR010000119.1:0-9368 GCA_036524215.1 Burkholderiales bacterium | reverse complement strand
CTTCGACGGCTTCTGGGGGCCGATGCTCAAGACCCGCTTCGAGTACCAGTTCATGGCGGGCGCGGCGGGCCAGGCGGGCTACGAGACCTTCATCGGCAAGAGCTCGCGCGACGGCCACAGCCTGCTCTTCGGCAACATGGGCCCGGAGATGATCATGTACGCGCTGCAGAAGCCGAAGTACCGCTTCCCGGAGGACTACCAGTACTTCTGCCGCACCGACGTCGACGACAGCATCATCTTCGTCGCGCAGAAGAGCAAGATCCGCAGCCTCGAGGACCTCGCCGCCGAGGCGAAGAAGCGCACGGTCAACGTCGCGGTGAGCCGGCTGCCGCACCCGGCGTCGATCGGCGTGCTCGCGCTTGGCAATGCCATCAAGGGCAAGTTCAACCTGGTGCCCTACGGCGGCGGCAACCCGACGCAGGTCGCGGTGCTGAACGGCGAGGCCGACTGCGGCGCGCTGCCGCTCGCCGGCGTCGTCGCGCTCGGCGACCAGATGCGCGTGCTCGGCGTGTTCAACGACGACTTCAAGCTCGGCAAGTACACCAACAACGCGCCCGCCGTGAACAAGGTGTTCGGCACCAAGCTGCCCGACCTCTCGTCGTCGCGCTCGTGGGCGATCCATACGGAGGCGATCGAGAAGTATCCCGAGCGCTTCGCCCTCCTCGAGAAGACCGCGCGCCAGGTGTTCGAGAACCCGAAGTACAAGGCGGCCTACGAGAAGACCGGCGCGCCGGTCGAGACCATCCAGTACGGCGACCGCGCGCTCTGCACGCGCTATGCGAAGGCGATGGTCGAGCTCGCCAACGAATACCGCCCGCTCCTCACGGCCAAGGGTGGCAAGAGCTAGCAAGGCGCCGGTCGGCGCCGACCTCATCATTCCGGCGCTCGCGCTCGCCTTCGCGGCCTATTTCTTCGCCTCGACGGCCGACCTCGTCTGGGAGGCGAAGGCGAACGGGGTGGTGATCGGGGCGACCCTGGTCGTGCTGATCGTCGCGCAGCTCGCCCGCATCGGAAAGAAACTGCTCGATGGCGGGGCCAGCTTTGGCATGGATGCGATCCTCGAGCCCCGTGAGCTCCTTGGCAAGCGCATCGGCATGGTCGCGCTGACGGTGGTATTCATCGCCGTGCTGCCCTGGCTCGGGCTCACGCTCTCGCTCTGGATCGGCATGATCGCGGCGCTATACCTGCTCGGCGTGCGCAGCCGCCGCGTGCTCGTCTGGCTGCCGCTCGGCACGGCGGCGTCGATCTACCTTCTCTTCATCGCCGTGCTCGATGCCGGCTTCCCGCACGGGCCGCTCGAGGCGCTGCTCGGCACATTCGTGCCATGACGCTTCAATTCCTGCTCGACCAGTTCGCGACGCAGTTCGGGCTCTGGTGGGTGATCTGGCCGGGGATCCTGCTCGGCATCGTGGTCGGCATCCTGCCCGGCTTCAGCCCGCAGAACACGCTCATCATGCTGCTGCCGCTCACGCTCGCGGTGCCGGTCGAGCAGGCGTTCGCCTTCATGATCGCCCTTTACTGCGCCAACCACCTCGCCGGCGGCGTGCCGGCGATCCTGATGCGCATCCCGGGCTCCGGCGGCGCGGCGGCGACCACGCTCGACGGCTACCCGATGGCGCGCAAGGGACAGGCGCAGCAGGCGATCGTGCTGTCCTTTACCGCGTCGGTATTCGGCGGCCTCGTCACCACGCTCGCCACGCTCGCGCTCCTGCCCTGGCTGTCGAAGATGGGCCTCTACCTGCGCTCGGTGGAGATGGTGATCGTGATGCTCTTCGGCCTCACGCTCATCGCCGCCATCGCCGCAAAGGACATGCTGAAGGGGCTCATCTCCGGCTTCTTCGGCCTGCTGATCGGCGTCATCGGCACCGACCACGTGTACAACGCGCCGCGCGCGACTTTCGGCTTCCTCGAGCTCTACGACGGCGTGCCGCTCGTCGCGGCGCTGATCGGGCTCTTCGCCATCTCCGAAGCGCTGGTCATGATGGAGGAGAAGCTCATCGTGCAGGACGACGCGCGCGAGCGCGCCATGAGCTCGCGCTGGGCCGATACGGTCGAGGGCCTCGTGCTGACCGTGAAGCATTGGTGGCACATCGTGTGGACCGCGTTCATCGGCCTTTTCATCGGCATCGTGCCGGGCGCCGGGGCGAGCATCGCCTCGTTCGTCGCCTACCAGCAGTCGCGCATGTGGTCCAAGCACCCGGAGCTCTACGGCACCGGTATCCCCGAAGGCGTGATCGCGCCCGAGTCGGCGAACAACGGGGTCACCTCCGGCACCCTGGTGCCGACGCTCGCGCTCGGCGTTCCCGGCGGCAGCACCGCGGCGGTGATGATGATCGTGCTGCAGTACCACGGCATGGTGATGGGGCCGCGCCTTTTCACCACCCATCCCGAGCTCGCCTACGGCGTCTTCGTCTCCATGGCGGTGTCGTACATCTTCATGATCTTCACCATCCTGCCGCTCGCGCGCTACATGGCGCGCATCGTCCTCATCGAGACCAAGTACCTGGTGCCGATGATCATCCTCGTCACGGTGGTGGCGGCGTTCGTCGAGCGCCAGTACCTCTTCGACATGGGGCTCGCGCTCGTCTTCGGCGTGATCGGCTACATCGCCCACAAAACGAACTACCATGTGACCGCCATGCTGGTCGGCATCATCCTCGGCCCGCTGTTCGAGCAATACCTGGTGCGCGCGCTGCGGCTCTCGGAAGGAAACCTGCTGGTCCTTTTCTCCTCGCCGATCGGCAACGCGCTCTGGGCGCTGCTCGCCGTGTCGATCGTGCTGCCCGCCGGCCGCGCCTGGCTGCAGCGAGCGAGGGCGATCGCGTGAGCCCGAAGCTGCGGCGCATCGCGCACCTCGACCTTCCGGGCGGCGGCCAGGTGCGCGTGCACGGCACGACGGCGTACGTGGGCCACATGGATCCGCCGCACGGCACCACCATCCTCGACGTCTCCGATCCCGCCAAGCCGAGCGTGCTCTCGACGCTCAGCCTGCCCGACGGCTACTCGCACAGCCACAAGGTGCGCGTCGCCGGCGACGTGATGATCGTCAACGTCGAGCAGGCGAAGCGCCACCTGATGCGGCGCATCCGCAGCGCGCTGGAGAAGGGCGCCGATACCTCGTCATTCAAGCCGGCCGACATCGAGACGGCGCGGCGCGAATACGGCGACGGCGGGTTCCGCGTCTACGACATCTCCGACAAGCGCCGGCCGCGCCTGCTCACGCACGTGCGCACGCACGGCTTCGGCGTGCACCGCTTCGACATGGACAGCCGCTACGCCTACATCTCCACCGAGATGGAGGGCTACGTCGGCAACATCCTCGTCATCTACGACCTCGCGCGTCCCGAGCGGCCGGAGGAAGTGGCGCGCTGGTGGATGCCGGGGCAGCATGTCGCCGGCGGCGAGAAGCCGACCTGGCCGGGCTACAAGAACCGCCTGCACCATGCGCTGCGCTGCGGCGACCAGCTCTGGGCCGCGGTGTGGCATGCGGGCCTGCGCGTCATCGACGTGTCCGACATCCGCAAGCCGCGCACCGTCGGCGCCTACGACTATCACCCGCCGTTTCCCGAGCCCACGCACACCGTCCTGCGCGTGCCGTTCCCCGTCGCCGGCCGCCAGGTCGCCGTCGGCATCGACGAGGAGCACGACCACGTGCCGGGGCAGCTGCACGCCGGGATGTGGATCTTCGACGTGGGCGACCTCGGCGCGATCCGCCCGCTCGCCATGTTCCACGTCAGCGAGCTCGACTCGCCATGGAGCCGCACCGGCCGCTTCGGCGCGCACCAGTTTCAGGAGCACATGTCGGACACGCTGGTCTACGCCACGTGGTTCAGCGGCGGCCTGCGCATCGTCGACATCGCGGATCCCACCGCGCCGCGCGAGGTCGCGAGCTATATACCGGAGCCGCCCGCCGGCTTTCCCAGCCCGCAATCGAACGACGTCGACGTCGACGAGCGCGGGCTCGTCTATCTCCTCGACCGCAACCGCGGGCTCGACATCCTGGAATACGCGCCGCATGGCTGATGCGCCTTACCTGAAGGTCGAGGGCCTCGCCAAGCGCTTCGCCGGCGAAGGGCAGGAGCTCGCGGCGGTGAACGGCATCTCGTTCGCCGTGCCGAAGGGCCAGCTCTTCACGCTGCTCGGGCCGAGCGGCTGCGGCAAGAGCACCACGCTGCGCTGCATCGCCGGCCTCGAGCGTCCCGGAGAGGGCCGCATTTCCGTGGCCGGGAACATCCATTTCGATGCCGCAAGCGGCGTCTTCGTGCCGCCCGACAAGCGCGGCATCGGCATGGTGTTCCAGTCGTACGCCATCTGGCCGCACATGACGGTGTTCCAGAACGTGGCGTATGCGCTCGAGGTGAAGCGGCTGCCGCGCGCCGAGATCCGCGAGCGCACCATGCAGGCGCTCGAGCTCGTCGGCCTCAACTTCCTCGCCGAGCGTCCGGCACCGAAGCTCTCCGGCGGGCAGCAGCAGCGCGTCGCGCTCGCCCGCGCCATCGTCGCCAGCCCGAGCCTGCTGCTCTTCGACGAGCCGCTGTCGAACCTGGACGCCAAGCTGCGCGAGCACATGCGCGTCGAGATCCGCGAGCTGCAGAAGCGCCTGCAGATCACGGCCGTCTACGTGACGCACGACCAGGCCGAGGCGCTCGCCATCTCCGACACCATCGCGGTGATGGACGCCGGCCGCATCCTCACCATGGGCGCGCCGCGCGAGATCTATGCGGCGCCGACCAACCGCTTCGTCGCCGACTTCGTCGGGCTGACGAACATCCTGCGCGGCCGCGTGCTGGCCGGCGCGCGGCACGACGGCACCGGGGAAGTCGAAGTGGCCTTCGGCACCGTGCGCTGCAGGCTCGAGAACGGCATGAAGCCCGGCGATTCGGTCGACGTGCTGGTGCGTCCCGAGAGCATCGCAATATCGGCAAACGCGCCGAGCGGGCCCAACGGCGCGGCCAACATCTGGCAGGCCGCGGTGGCGGGCGTCACCTTCCTCGGCGAATACCAGGACGCCACGGTGCGGCTGCACGAGCAGTCGCTGCGGGTGCGCGTGCCGCCGTGGGTCGAGCTCAGCGCCGGCCAGCCGGTCTACGTCGAGATGACGCCGCAGCGCTGCTGCGCCATCCGCGTGGAATAAAAAATGGTGACAGTCACCAATTTGCAAGGAGGATAGCGATGAAGAGGATCTGGAAGGCGCTCGCGTTCGGGCTGGGCTTCGCCCTTGCCCTGAATGCCCAGGGGCAGTCGCTCGCCGATGCGGCGAAGAAGGAGGGCAAGCTCGTCGTCTACGGCTCGCTCGAGTCCGGCATCATGGACGAGATCGAGAAGGCGTTCACCAAGAAGTACGGCATCCCGATCGAGTACTTCCGCGCGGCGTCGAACAAGACGCTCGACCGCGTGCTCACCGAGGCGCGCGCCGGGCGCGTGATGTCCGACGTGGTGATCACCAACCGCGGCCCGATGCTGCTGCTCAAGAAGGAGAACGTGTTCGCGAAGTACGTTTCGCCCGAGGCGAAGAACTTTCCCGACGAGCTGAAGGACCCCGACGGGCTGCTGTCGCCGATCTACCGGCAGGTGATCGTCGGCATCCTCTACAACACCAAGCTGGTGAAGGCCGCGGACGCGCCGAAGTCGCTCGACGATCTCCTCACGCCGAAGTGGGCAGGCAAGTGGACCATGCCCGACCCGTCGCGCCACTTCACCACCGGCGTGTGGGTGAAGAACCTGGACGAGATCTACGGCAAGGACTACATGAACGTGGTGAAGAAGATGGCGGCGGCGAAGCCGATCATGGTCGAGTCGTTCATCCCGTCGGCGCAGAAGGTCATCTCGGGCGAGGCGCTCGCCGGCATCACCTACCTCAAGTACGTCTACATCTTCGGCAAGGACGGCGCGCCGCTCGACTACGTGCGCATGCCGAAGATGCTGGCCGACGGGCATAACGTCGGTATCCAGGCCAAGGCGCCGCATCCGAACGCGGCGCGCCTGTTCGAGGACTTCTTCATCTCGAAGGAGGGGATGGAGATCCTCGCGCGCGAGGGCGAGTTCGTCACGGCGAAAGGCCTCTATCCGCCGATCAAGGACGCGGACAAGATCAAGGCGGTCTCGATGGACGAGATCGACCGGGCGGAATACAAGAAATGGTCCGCGGAGCTGCGCAAGCTGTTCGTCACCCAGTAGCCGCCGCTTCGCCCGCTTCGGGCTGGCGCGACCCGCTCACGCTGACGGTCCTCGGCGTGGCGGCGGTGCTCGCCTTTCTCGCGCTGTACCCGACGGCGATGCTGCTCTACGGCAGCCTCTCCACCGCCGAGCTCGGGCAGCCGGGCGAGCTCACGCTCGCCAACTACGTCACCGCGTATACGGACCCGCAGACCTACCGCCTGCTCGCGGACTCGTTCCTGTTCGCGGCCGGGGCGTCGGTGCTCTCGCTCGTGCTCGCGGTGACGCTGGCGTGGATCACGGTGCGCACCAATGCGCCGCTGCGCGGCCTGATCGAGCTCATCGCCATCGTGCCGAACATCTTTCCGCCGCTGCTCATCGCCATCGCCTGGACGCTGCTCGCCAGCCCGAGCGTCGGGCTGCTGAATGCCCTCATCCAGTCCGTGTCGGGCGTGGAAAAGGCGCTCGACATCTATTCGATGGCCGGCCTGGTGTTCGTCGAAGGGCTGATCCTGACGCCGCTCGCCTTCCTCATCGTGAGCGCGGCGCTGCGCGGGATGGATCCTTCGCTCGAGGAATCGGCGCGCATGCTCGGCTCGAGCCAGTGGCGCGTGATGCGCACGGTGACGCTGCCCCTCGTGCGCCCGGCGATCCTCGCCGCGCTGACGCTCAATTTCGTGCGCGCACTGGAGAGCTTCGACACGCCGGCGATCATCGCGCTGCCGGCGCGCATCGAGGTGTTCACCACCAAGATCTACCGCGAGGCGCTCGCTGCGTACCCGCCGGACTACAACCTCGCGGCGACGTACGGCGTGAGCCTGCTCGTCATCGCGCTGGTCTTCGTCTACCTGTACCAGCACTTCACCTCGCGCGTCGAAATGTTCGCCACCGTGACCGGCAAGGGCTACCGGCCCGGCACCATCGACCTCGGACGCTGGCGCTTCGCCGCGGCGGGCATCGCCGTCGCGATCCTCGCGCTGATCGTGGCGCTGCCGGTGCTGGTGCTCTTCCTGACGTCGCTCCTGCCGTACTACCAGGTGCCGACGCTCCAGAGCCTGGCCTCGGCGACGCTCAAGCACTATGTCTACATCTTCACCAACGACCGCGTGTACAGCGCGCTCGGCACGAGCCTTTTCCTCGCCGTCGCCGGCGCCACCATCGCCATGGGGCTCGCGGCGCTAACCGCCTACATCACGGTGAAGACCCGCGTGCGCGGCCGCGGATTGCTCGAGGCGCTCACCTTTCTCCCCTGGGCCTTCCCGAGCACCGCGCTCGCCATCGGCCTCCTGTGGGCGTACGTGCGGCTGCCGCTGCCGATCTACGCCACCGTGTGGATCCTGCTCATCGCCTACGTCACGCGCTTCCTGCCCTACGGCCTGCGCTCGGTGACGAGCACCATCGTGCAGATCCACCGCGAGCTCGAGGAAGCCTCGCGCGCGGCGGGCGGCGGTTTCGTCACCACGCTGCGGCGCATCGTCTTTCCGCTCCTGCGGCCGGGACTCATCGCCGGCTGGATCCTGCTCGCGACGATCTTCATGCGCGAGTTCAGCCTGTCGCTCTTCCTCTATTCGCCGTCCTCGGAGCCGGTCGGCCCGCTGCTCTACTTCATGTGGCTCGACGGCCTCACCGGGCCGCTTGCCGCGCTTGGCATGCTGGTGAGCGCGGTCTCGGCAATCCTCGTGCTGGTCGCGAGCCGCTACTCGCGCCTTGCTTAGGTACAAGGCTAATTTTGCCCCGCCAGTTCTGGATTATGTTCGCTGGCGGACATACGGGGTAGGGACGTGAGGGTAGGCTGCCTCCGTGCTCCATGAATTCCTTACAAATAACCGGGATGAGCTTATCCGGCATTGCCGCGAGAGAGTGGCCACGAGATACGCACCCGCACAGACGCCGCAGGTGATAGACCACGGCGTGCCCGTCTTCCTGGAGCAGCTGGTCCACACGCTGGAGCGTGAACAACTTACCGCAGCTAGAGCCCAGAGCGAACCGTCTCGGTCGCCCGCTCCCACTGACATCGGTCGTGCGGCAACCTTGCATGGAACCGAGTTGCTGCGTCTCGGCTATACCGTGGACCAGGTCGTACACCATTACGGGGACGTGTGCCAGGCGATCACCGAGATGGCTATCAAGAAACGAGCGACCATCGACACGGACGAATTCCGGACGCTCAACAGATGCCTGGATGAAGCTATTGCTGATGCGGTGACTTCGTTCGGCGATGAGAGGGAGAACGCCATCATCGACCAAGCCACAAGCCTACATCAGCGTCTGGGGCAACTCGCCGACGAACAGCGCCATTTGATAGACATCTCTCTGCAAACGCTCGCCGCGATTCAGGGCGGGACACTCGCGGCGCGCGGGGCCACTGGGACGGCTCTAGTGCGGACGTTGAAGGAACTGCGCGATCTCATTGACCGGACGCTGCCCGAAATACGCCTGATGACCGGAGTGACGAAGCCGCCTCCCGGCAGCTAAGGAACAGCCCGGTCAGATGGACGGACCACATTCGCGGACGTTGGCATTGGCGCTGAAGACGCTGGGCACCAAGGAAAAGCTCGCCACTGCGCTTGGCGTTCTCTTATTGGATCTGGAGGGCTATCTCGCCGAGCCCAGCGCGATGCCCCAAACAGTGTTCCTCGATTTGCTGGAGATCGTTTCGCGCGGGCCGGTCGGCCTTGGTCGGTGATGGCCGCAAGGGGACGACGGTCGTCTCTTAGTCCACCTTCGCGCCGACCGCCTTCACGATCTCGCCGTAGCGCGCGTATTCGGTGCGCAGCAGCTCGGCGAATTCTTCCGGCGTGGTGATGTAAGGCTCCAGGCCGCCGAGCTTGCGGATGCTGGCGCGCATGCTCTCGTCCGACAGAAGAGCATTCGTGGCGTCGCGCAGGCGAGCGAGGATCGGCGCCGGCAGCCCGGCCGGAGCGAAGAGCCCGAGCCAGGGCGTCACTTCGAGGCCGGGATAGGTCTCGCTCAAGGTCGGCACGTCGGGAAATGCCGTGGCGCGCTTCTTTCCGGCAGCGGCCAGCGCACGCACCTTGCCGCCGCGGATCTGCCCCGAAACCGAGTTGCCGCCGAACATCACGGCGATTTCCTTTGAGAGAAGCGCGGTCATGGCCGGGCCGCCTCCTTTGTACGGCACGTGCAGGAGATCGATGCCGGCGCGCGCCTTCAGCATCTCCATGATGAGGTGGTGCTGGCTGCCGTTGCCGATC
>DATDCR010000118.1:0-2578 GCA_036524215.1 Burkholderiales bacterium | reverse complement strand
CGCAGCGCGAGCGTCACGTTGCCGAGCGCCGTCATGTGCGGATAGAGGTTGAACGACTGGAACACCATGCCGATGCGCTGGCGCGCATGATTGATGTCGGTGCGCGGATCGAGCATGTCGACGCCGTCGACGAGCACGCTTCCCGCGGAAGGCTGCTCGAGCCGGTTGAGGCAGCGCAGCAGCGTCGACTTTCCCGAGCCCGAGGGGCCGATGACGAACACCAGCTCGCGCTCGGCCACCACGAGGTCGACGCCCTTCAGGACATGCAGGGCGCCGAAATGCTTGTGGATGCCGCGCGCCTCGACGACTGGCTTAGCCAAGGTCTGAATCTTGTGGAAAGCCTAAATACGTCGCCCCCGCGAAGGCGGGGGCCCATGTCTTAACAAAATGGGTTCCCGCTTTCGCGGGAACGACAGCACTTTCCTCACCCGCACTTCAGCGGATGCGGCGTCGGGTCGTAGCCCGGCATGCCCGGCACGCCGTAGCCGGGCGTGATGACGTTCTCGAGGGCATCGGGACCCGGCTTGCGGCCGAACCATTTCTCCGACAGCTTGGCGATGGTGCCGTCCTTCTTCATGCAGTCGAGCGCGTCCTGCATCTGGTTGCGCAGCGCCACGCTGTCCTTGCGGAACGGCGCCGCCCAGTGCGCGCGCGTGTCGGTGAGCTCCTTGTCGGCGACGAACTGCGGGTTCTTGCTCGCCGCGTAGACGATGGTCGTGTTGCCGCCGAGCGTGGCGTAGGCGCGGCCCGAGAGCACCGCCTGCGTCGCGTCGGGCTGCGTGTCGTAGGCCTGCACGGTGAAGCCGTGCTGCTCGCCCATTTTCTTGCTCAGCGTCTCGTAGGGCGTGCCCTTGTTGACCGACACCACCTTGCCCTTCAGGTCGGACCAGTCCTTGATCGGCTTGGAGCCTTTCTTGATGCCGAACTGGTACGCCGTCCAGAGGTAGCCGGCGGTGAAGATCATCTGCTCGGCGCGCTCCTTGGTCACCGTGGTGGGCGCGGCGATGAAGTCATAGCGACCCGACAGCATGCCCGGGATCAGAGTCGAGAAGCTGACGCTGTCGAAGGTGATCTCGCGACCCATGCGCTTCGCGACCTCGGTGAAGAGGTCGATCTGGAAGCCCTCGGTGCCGCCGCCGAGCTTCGGCATGGCATGCGGCGCGAAGGTGCCGTCGACGCCGGTACGCAACGGCGGCAGCTTGGACTGGGCGAGCGCGGACCCCGCGAAGAGCAGCGCGACGGTCGCAAGGACGGCAAGGCGGCGATGCAGCATCGGAAATCCTCCCCGGAAATTGGTGGGTCGATTGTATGATCTGCGGGCCTCATGCGCATCCTGGTCATCAATCCGAACTCGACCGAAGCGGTGACGCGCGGCATCGACGAGGCGGTCGAGCCGCTGCGCATCTCCGGCGGGCCGGCCATCGATTGCGTCACCCTCAAGGAGGGGCCGCCCGGCGTCGAGACGCAGCAGCACGTCGACGGCGTGGTGGCGCCGCTGCTCAGGCTGGTGCGGGAAAAGGAGAGCCAGTACGCGGCCTTCGTCATCGCGTGCTACAGCGATCCGGGCCTGCATTCGCTGCGCGAAGCGACCCGCAAGCCGGTGCTCGGCATTTCGGAGTGCGGCATCCTGACGGCGCTCACGCTCGGGCACAAGTTCGGCGTCATCGCCATCCTCCGGCAGTCCATCGCCCGGCACTTGCGCTACGTCGGCGCGCTCGGCGTCAGCGATCGGCTCGCGGCCGAGCTGGCCGTCGATATCCCGGTCGTCGAGCTATCGAACGAGGAGAAGACGTTCGCGCGCATGGTGGAGGTGGGCAAGGCGCTGCGCCAGGGCCACGGGGCCGATGTCGTCGTCATGGGCTGCGCCGGCATGGCGCGCTATCGAAAGCCGCTGCAGGACGCGATCGGCATCCCGGTGGTCGAGCCCACGCAGGCCGCGGTCGCGATGGCGATCGGCCGCGTGCGCCTGAACTGGGGCTAAGAAAATGGTGACTGTCACCATTTCTTGAGCTCGGGCAGCTTGCCCGGCAGATCGAAGCGCTCGCGTGTCGTGCAGTAGCGTTCCGCAAACAGGCGGCCGACCGGACGGTAGCGTTCCTCCGAGATGCGCTTGTTCGCCGGATCGATGATGCCCTCGCGCGCATGCACGAGCAGGATGAGCCCCACCACCATCTCGCGCTCGGGGCCGAACTCGATGCGCCGCTCGACGCGGCACTCGAGCGACGCCGCCGCCTCGCCGATGCGCGGATGCTTGACCATCTTCGCCGGCACGGGCGTGAGGCCGGATCTCCCGAACTCACTCTCGCTTTCGGGGATTTCCGCGCTCGACGCGTGCATCGCGTTGGCGGTGCCTTCGTCGGCCAAGTTGACCACGAACTCTCCAGTGCGATGGATGTTCTTCACCGTGTGCTTGAGCGCACCGTCGGAGCGATGGTTGAAGCTCAGGATGCAGAGCGGCGGCTCCTCCGAGATCACGTTGAAGAAGGAGAAGGGCGCGCAATTGGCGACGCCGTTCTCGCTCCAGGTCGACACCCAGGCGATCGGCCGCGGGATCACCAGGCCGATGAGCAGCTTGTAG
>DATDCR010000117.1:0-3996 GCA_036524215.1 Burkholderiales bacterium | reverse complement strand
ACGCCCACCCTTAACCCGTCGAACTGGCGTACCGGAAGGCTCGAAGCGCTGAGCCTCGCCGGCGACACCACAGGCTCGCCGTACGGAACCGTCACCGCGAACATGGAGCCGTGGCCGACCCGGGATTTCATCCGCACGGGATGCTGGAGCAGATTCGAGATGCGCCGCACGATCGCGAGCCCCAGGCCCATGCCCTTGCTCCCAACCTGCGCCGACCCGTCGACCTGGAAGAATTCCTCGAACACCTCGTGCTGATGCTCCGGCGCGATGCCGGAGCCGGTGTCCCAGACCTCGATGGACACGCCCGACGCCCGCCGACGGCAACCGAGAAGCACCCGGCCGCGCGGCGTGTACTTGATCGCGTTGGAAAGCAGGTTCTGCAGCAGGCGATCGAGCAACGCGAAATCGCTGCGCACCCACGTGCTCGAGGGCGCGACCTTGAAGCGCAGGTTCCGCTCGGCCGCAACAGGCAGGAACATCAGCTCGAGCCGGTGGAGCAGCGGCTGGATCGGGAAGTCCTCGATGTGCTTCTCGATCACCCCCGCCTCGAGCTTGGATATGTCGAGCAGGCTGTCGAACATCGTGGAGATCGCTTCGAGCGAAGCTCGAATGCGGGAAAGCAGCAGGCTGGCGCGCCCCTGATTGCCGACCTCGTCGGACAAGGCGCCGACGAAAAGCCGCAGCGAATGGATCGGCTGGCGCAGGTCATGGCTCGCCGCCGCAAGGAAACGGGACTTGGAAGTGTTCGCCTTCTCGGCCTCTTCCTTCTTCAGCCGAAGCTCTGCCGTCGCGGCCTCGATGCGCCGCTCGAGCTCGTCGTGGCTCTCCTCGATGCGCTGAGCCATCCGGTTGATGCCGTCCTCGAGCGTGTGCAGCGGGCTGGTCGGGCTCGTCTGCAGGCGCGCCGAGAGATCGCCGTGCCGGAAGCGCTCGATGGTGCCGAACATGCGCAGGATCGGGACGGTGACGCCGCGGCTCAGATACACGGCGATCAGGTATCCGAAGACGAGGCCGCCGAGCATGGCGGCCAGGCCGACGATCAGCAGCTGCTCTTTGCGCTCGGCGACGCCGTGGCGGGAAAATTCCACGACCACGTGACCGAGCACGCCGGCCGGTGCCACCTCCGGCCGAAGATCATGAAACAGATTCTCCACCGGCGTGCCGGCCGGCACGATGGGTTGCACGATCCAACGGCTCGCGTTGTCGGCAATTTCGCCGGTCGCGTTGCCCGCTCTCGGCAGCTCCCGAATCTCGCGGCTCGGCGTGCCGGCGTGCACGACAGTGCTGCCGTCAGCGGCAATCAGCGCGACGGACCGGACGTTGCCGTCCTTCCTTGCCGCTTCCGCCAGCGCCTGCAGCGCGGGGATGTTCTGCGTGAACAAGGCGAATTCCGCGCCCGACGCGATCTGTTTCGCAAGCGCCAGGGCCTGTTGACGCTCGGCGAAATCGAGGTCCTTCGATACGACGCTGGCGAACACGAGGGCAAGCGTCAGGGCCACGGCGGTCGATGGCAGCAGGGCGGCGATCAGAACGCGTGTGCGGATCGCGATTGTCGTCACCGCGCGAGCTCCAGCGTGCGCAGCCGCTCCGTGATCCTGCCTGCCTCCTCGAGATCCAGGCCAAGCGCGCGCGCCACCTGGTCGTTCACGCTGACTTCGAATTCGCTCGGCCACTGGATCTGCCGGATCTGCGTGCCATTCAGCACGGCGGCGAGCGATCGGCCGGCCTGACTGCCCACCTGTGCCGGCGTCGAATAGACCGCGGCCAGGGCGCCGGCACGGACGTAGCTTGCAGAGAACGCCACCAGCGGGACGCGCGCCTCGAAGGCCGTGCGCAGCACGTTCTGCGCCGTCGCGCCGTTGTAAACGGCGCCGTCCGGCACGGCGAGAAGGACATCGGTGTCAAGGACCGCCTTGAGCGCGGGAAAGAGAACGGCGGAATCCGCAACGTGTACGCCGCGCACCTGCATCCCTCGCTTCAGTGCCGCGTCTCCTATCGAGTCACGCAGGCTCGCGGAATCGGGCCCGAAGATCACCCCCACCGCCCGGGCGTCCGGCAGAAGCAGGCGGATAAGGCTCATCTGACGCGAGAGCGGCTGATCGAGCACGACGGCCGAGAGCGCGGGCGCCTTGGCGCTCCTTGCTATGGCGTCGAAGGCGATGTGGGGGATCAGGGCACAAAGCAAGGGCACGCCGAGCTTCGCCTGCGCGGCGGTTCGGCATGCCTCGGTCCCAATTGCGGCCACGGCGCGCGGTCGCTTCGCGTTGAGCTTGTCGGCGTCTGCCAGAAGCTCCACGGTCACCGTCTCGCCGCGCAGCTCGCTACGCAGCGCCGCAGCGACCTCCTCGTAAGCGCCGCCTGCCTTGCTAAGGAGAACGACAACCGGCTCGGCGCCGAGCACCGGGCCGCCGCCGCAGGCGAGGGCCGCGGTGACCAGAACGATGCGAAGCTTGGGCAGGCGATTGAGCATCAATGGCGTGGCGATCGAGGCGACGTCAGAAATTCAGCTCCAGCGTCACGTAGCTGCGCCGGTCGAAAACGTTGTCGTGGCGGAAATCGGTGTACTTGTAGTTGAACAGGTTCTGCACGACGAAGGCGGCTTCCGCTCTCGAACGTCCGAGCGTGAAGCTGCGCGCGATGCGCGCATCGACCCGGTTGAACGCGACCCGCGGCTCCGAGAAACCCAGCGGCTCGACCGCGTCCTGGTGGAACGCCATGATCGTCGCTGTCGTCAGTTCACCGAGCGGCTTTATGATGAAAGCGCTATAGATATTGCGGGGGGTGGACTTCGAATACGGTCCCCCGATATCGGTGCCGTGCGTATCGATGTACGACTGCGCGACCCCGAGGGCGGTCGCGTCGGCGAAGCGCCAGCGAAGCTGCGTTTCAAAGCCGCGCTGCGTTACGTCATCCTGGTTCCTGAAGTCCCGCGTGATGCCCTG
The DNA here is from genome assembly GCA_036524215.1 of Burkholderiales bacterium. Taxonomy (GTDB): domain Bacteria; phylum Pseudomonadota; class Gammaproteobacteria; order Burkholderiales; family SG8-39; genus SCGC-AG-212-J23. The sequence goes on along the minus strand of DATDCR010000117.1, from coordinate 1,054 downwards.
GTAGCCGGCCGGGAAGGGCACGGTCACCGCGCCGATCAGGCCGGTGATCTCGTCGTAAAAAACCCTGGCGTCGAAGCTCAGTCCGAGGCGCGGAAACTCGCCGATGTAGCCGACCTCCCGCGAAAGAATCCTCTCCGGCTGCAGGTTGCCGGAAGAGCGAAAGCGCTGCACCCGCACCGGGCCGAGCTCGAAGCGAAGATCCGCCTTCTCCTCGAAGAGCGAAGGATTGCGCACCGCCCGTGAGATGCTTGCCCTCAGCGTATGCGGCGCCGCCAGCCGATAGTTGACGGCAAGGCGCGGCGACACCTCGGGTCCGGTGAACTCGGTGCGTTCCACCATTGCGCCGGCATTCACGATCCAGCGCGGTGTCGGACGCCACTCGGCATGGCCGAAGACCCGATGCAGCTGATTGCTTACCGGTGCGGTGAGGTAGATCGGCGCCTCGGAATGGTCGTAGCGCACACTGGCTCCGCCGACCCAGCGCAAGCCCCGGCTGATGTGCACGGTGTGCTGCACCTCGGCGTCATACCGATCGGCCCTTATGCTGTTGTCGAGCGGGAATTGCTGGTTGCCGAGCTGGGCGATCGGATCGGTATAGAAACTGTCGCCGAGCCCGAGATGGTTGTGGTAGAGCTGCACGGAGAGCTCGTCGCCGCCATCGAGCGTGCGCAGCCACTTGAGTTGCTGGAACCAGTTGTCCGTCGTGATGGTTCGTACCGGATTGGTCGGATCACCGCCGCCGCTGCTGGTGCCGCCCATCTCCCGGTGACCGCCGTTGTAGCCGCCTTGGAAGCTGAGCGAATCGCGATTTCCCAAACGGTAGTCAGCGCGCAGAGTGAGCAGGCGGAGCCGCCGGCTGTCTGGGATTCCCGGATAGGTATCGTCGGCGCGGTAGCTTGCGGTCAAGCGATAGTCGAGCTTGCCTACGCTGGCGCCGTAGCGCAGCACCCCCTCGTCGATCGAATGGTCTCCCTTCATGAGCGAGCCGTATGCGCCGCGCTCTTCCGCCGCGTGGCGGGTGATGATGTTGATGACGCCAACGAAAGAGTTCGCC
>DATDCR010000116.1:0-21124 GCA_036524215.1 Burkholderiales bacterium | reverse complement strand
TGCGCTGGCGTGCGCTATCTGCCATGCCCACGGCGCCCGCCTCGGCGAACTTTCGACGCGCGGCCTGCGCATGCGCAGGGGCAGGCTCGTTTGATCGGCCGGCTGAGCGGCAAGCTCGCCGGGAAGGCGCCGCCGCAGGTGCTGCTCGATGTCGGCGGCGTGGCCTACGAGATCGACGTGCCGATGAGCACCTTCTATGCGCTTCCGGGCCTCGGCGAGCCGGTCATCCTCTTCACGCACCTGGTCGTGCGCGAGGATGCGCACAACCTTTATGGCTTCGCGACCGGGGAAGAACGCTCGGCGTTCCGCCAGCTCATCCGCATCTCGGGGATCGGCGCGAGAACAGCGCTTGCGGTGCTCTCGGGCATGTCCGTCGCCGACCTCGCCCATGCGGTGGTGATGCAGGACGCCGGACGCCTGGTCAAGATCCCGGGAATCGGTAAGAAGACCGCAGAGCGGCTTCTACTCGAGCTGAAAGGCAAGCTTGCTGACGCCATCGGGCAGGCGGGGGCGCCCGCGCACGGGGCGGACGTCATCCACGCGCTCGTCGGCCTGGGCTACAGCGAAAAGGAGGCGGCGGCGGCGGTCAAAGGCCTGGCGGCCGATATGCCGGTGGCCGAGGCCATCCGGGCCGCGCTGAAGACCCTCGTCCCGCGCTAGGCGGGCGATTGCGTTGCGATTCGGCAACAAGAATTGTTCTCCATAGGGCAGTTTCCGCCGGACTGCCGCCCCCCTTGGAGCGCCTTTGCTAGTGTTGCGGGCGTTCTACTACCAACGAAGGGGGTTGCGGTGAAAACCAAAGCAATCGTCGTAATTGCCGGACTGACGGCTGCCGTGCTCGCGCTGCCTGCGAGCGCGCAAATCAGCCGCGGCGGCTTTTATCTTGGCGCTGGCGTCGGCCAGTCGGATTTCAAAGTCAATTGCTCGGCGAGTCCCTGCGATACGAAAGGCCGTGGGTTCAAACTTTTCGCCGGCTACCAGTTCCATCCCAATGTGGGGGTCGAGGTCGGCTACGCTGATCTCGGGAAAGGCACCGTCGGCGCCTCGAATATCAAGGGCAACGTCTGGGAGCTTGACGCCGTCGGCTCGTACCCGATCGCGCGCGGCTTCTCGGTGATCGGCCGCGCCGGCTTCTATAACGGCGATCTGACGGTGACGACGCCTTCGACCGGCGCAGACCAGAAGGCCACCAACACTTCGTGGACCTGGGGCATCGGCGGCCAGGCGGATGTCACGCGCAACTTCGCCGCCCGCATCGAATGGCAGGCCTACAACTCGATGGGCGGCAGCTCGCTTGGCGAGAAGACCGATGTGAACATGCTCAGCGTCAGCGGCGTCTGGAGATTCGAATAAGTCGCCAGCGGCCCTCCGCATTGCCCTCACGCAACACGTTCCCGGCCCGGAGGGCCGTCGCCGTGGCGTGCCAGCTTCCTGAAGGGGACTATTTGCTAGAGTGTTTGAAAAAGGGCGGCGGCCGCCGCCCTTTTTCGTTGCTGCAAACAATAACTAACGGGGGATTCAGATGAACCACAAACGCGCATTCATCACCTTGGGTCTCGCCACGGCGGCCCTGGCGCCGCTGCCGGTACTCGCGCAGGCGCAGGCTTATTTCGGCGCAGGCCTTGGCATCTCGGACGCGAAGAAATTCTGTGAAGTCCGCACGGACTGCGACCAGGGCTCGACGGCCTGGCGCGTCTTCGGCGGCGTGCAATTCACGCCCAACATCGGCGTTGAGATCGGTTACGTCGACCTCGGCGAAACGCGCGGCACCGATGCGAGCGGCACGTTAACCAAACGCGAAACCACCGCCACGGATCTCGTTGCCGTGCTCTCCTACCCGAGGAATCGACTTTCCGTCTCCGCGAAGGTGGGTGGATACTACGGAAAGCCGAAGGCCACGTTCGAGACGGCGACGGGGACGTCGTACGCGCGCGAAAGCAAGGGCGGCCTGACGTATGGTCTCGGTGCGCAGTACGATTTCACGCCGGCCTTTGCCCTGCGGGCCGACTGGCAACGCTACGCGCAGGTCGGCGGCGCCACGACGGGAAGCGAGGCGGACATCGACGCATTTATGATCGGAATCGTCTGGAAAACGCGCTGATAGCGCTTAAGAATCGCAAGGGGGGAGCATCATGAAAGCATGGAAGCTCACGCGTGCCGCGGTCAGCGCCACGTGGGGGATCGCAGCGCTGCTGGCGGGCGCGGCGCCGGCGGCGGCACAGACGCCGGCTGCGTCGGAACAGCATGTCTATGCCGGTGCCACGTTCGGGCAGTCGCACTGGCGACCCGGCTGCGCGAGCGGCGTCTCGTGCGACGACAGCGGCCGCGCGCTCGGCGTCTTCGCCGGCTACCAGATCAACCGTACCTTGGCCGCCGAAGTCGGCTTTCGCAATCTGGACGAAGCGAGCGGCGGCGGCGCCACGGTCAAGGCGCACGCCTGGGAGGCGGTCGGCAAAGCGGCGTGGCCGATTGCCGGCGCGCTGTCGGTGTACGGCAAGCTCGGCATCTTCCGCAGCAAGGCCGAGGGGCTGGGCTCGCTGGTGCCGAACAAGGAAACCAACTACGGACCGACGTACGGCATCGGCGCACAGATGGAGCTGAACCCGAACATCGCGCTGCGCGCCGAGTGGCAGTCCTATTCCGGGGTCGGCGGCAGCACGCTGCCGAAGAGCGACATCAACGTGTTCGCGGCTGGCGCGCTGTGGCGATTTCGGTAGACGGGCGAGCGGCCTTTTCCACGAGAAAGGCCGCCAGGCGATCACGCACTTCACGCGAGCGCAGCGCACCGATGTGGCCGACGTCCGGAATCCGCCAAAGGGCCTTCGGCTGCTGCGCCATCCCGAAGAGCAGCTCGGAATGATGCGGCGGAACCACGCCATCGCGCTCGCCATGGATCAGCAGTAGCGGAACAGGGCTCACCGCCGCCACCGAGGCGATCGGCGAATAGTCGCCGTCAACGGTGAACTGCGGCAGCCATTGGAGCGGCCAGGTAACGAAAAAGGCCGCCATTTTTTCCTTCGCCACGAGGCGGTAGTCGGCAAACGCGCTGTCCGCAATGTCGGCGCGCACGTGCTCCCGGTAGCGGCTGTGGGCGACATAGTAGATCGCCAGGGCGCCGCCCAGGCTCTGGCCGAAGACGATGATCCGGTCCGGGTCGACATCCGCGCGCTCGAGAAGCGCGCCCATTGCGGCATCGATGTCGAGCTGCACGCCGGGCAGGCTGGGCCGTCCTTCCGAGCCGCCATAGCCGCGATAGTCGAGCGCGAGGACATTGAATCCGGCGGCCGGCATCCAGCCTACGTTGGCGAAGTGTGTGCTGATGTTCTCCGCGTTGCCGTGCAGGTAGAGCACGGTGCCCTTGGCCGCCCCGCGCGCCGGCAGGAACCAGGCAAAGAGCGCGGTGCCGTCCGCCGCGCGCATTTCCACCGGCTGATAGTCGATTCCGTAGAGGCCGGGCGTGGCGACCAGGACGCTGTGCGGCTGGAAGAAGACCGGCGTGCAGCCCGCGAGGCCGGCGAGCACGAGAAGCAGCGTGGCGAGTCGTCGCATCGATCAGAAGTACAGCAGTAGAGAAAGCGCGCCGTCGCCGAAACGGCGAGCGCCTTCGCGCTCGGCGCGCAGATCGAGCCGCAGTGCGACATCGCGCGTGAGCGCGAATCGCTGCGCAAGACCCAGGCGCCGGGGCCGGTCCGTCTCGCCCAGGAAGTCGTTCAGCCCGCTCGCATAGGCGTGGATGCGCCAGCGCGCGCTGGCGTCGATGAGCGCACCGACGCTCGCCCCCGCGCCGAGCGAGTGGCCGCCGTCGAGCTCGTGGTGGACCCGAAGCCGCGTTTCTGCCATCGCGTACGCGAGCACGCGTCGATTGTCGGTCGACCAAGCGCCACCGGCGCCGCCGTCGATGCCCGGGATCAGCGCTTCCTTGCCGTCGCGCAGGAACGAGCGCTGCCAGCCGCCCGACACGCGCCAGGAGCGCGGCTGGAAGAACTCGTCGCGAGACGCGACGGAGAAGATGTTCACCGGGATGAAGCTTTCGAGGCGAGGGCGCTGCGCGCCGTAGCGGCGCAGCCGGATGTCGAAGAATTCGATCTGCGCGCCGCGCACGTAGCCGGCATCCTCGTCCAGCACGTCGTGGTAGGTCGGGCGCAAGCGCAGCTCGCCGAAATCCTGCCCCGCGCGCCGGCCGGCGCCGAGCGCGAGGCGCGAGCTCGCGTGTCCTTCGTCGGGACGCGGCCCTGGCGTGAGGTGCGGTGCCTGGCTGGGCGCGGGGACGGCGCTGCGCGCCACGAGCAGCTCGCGCGCCAGCACGGCCGGCGCCGGGACGTCGTGCTTGCCGATGGCGCGCCGGTAGTTCACGTAGTCGTAGCTCGCCTCGAGCACGCCGGCCGCCCGTTGGGGCGCGAGTGCGCGCAGCGCATCGGGCGAAGAGGCCTTTCCGAGACTCAATTCCTTCGTGACGCCGCGCTCCTCTTTCGACATGGCGCGCAATCGCGCGCCGATGATCGTCGCATTGGCCGGCCGGTAGACCGCGCGTGCCACGAGGCCGGGCTGGCGGGTGATTGCCCGCACCGTATCGGAGGGCAGCGCCCACCAGCGGAAGGGCGATATCAGGTCCAGCTCGGGCCGTGCGACCTGCAGCAAGCCGAGCAGATGATAGGAGCAGTTTTCGTCGAAGAAGTAGTACCAGGAGTAGGCCGGAAGGAGCTCCCAGGCGTGGCGCAACACGCGCTCGACTTCCTCGGGCGTGAAGGCGAGCTCGTACTCCCAAAGGTCGCGGTTCTCCATGTCACTGTATTCGCGGACCTTCAGGTAGTACGGCAGCACCGAGAAGGTGCCGGGATAACTGCCGATCAGGCCGTTGATCGCGAAGGCGATGCCGTTCTGCTCGCTGGTGTTGGCGGTGTAATTGATGGCGTAGGCAAGCAGCCGTGTGCGCTCATCCTGGTCGCGCGCATCCACGCGCAGCAGCGTGTGCCCGTACATCGACGACGGGTTGTTCAAGTAGGCGGAGGCGAACACGAGCGTCAGCCGCTCGGCGTTCAGCGCCGCGTGCCATTCCCGATAGCGCGGGCAGTCGCGCCACGGCATGCGCTGGCGGTCGAATGCGAGCTGCTCGTCGAGCCAGGCGCGGCGGCCGATGAAGGTGCATTGCGCGTGCTGGTGCTGCGGTGCCTCGTCGAGCGCCGAAAAGAAGCTCGCGAGGGTCGCTTCGAGCTCCGCCTGCGGATCGGTCTTGCCGCCGGGCGCATTGAAGAACGCCGGACTGTCGACCAGGCTGTGCACGCCCGGGGTAACCAGGTTCGGCACATAGTGCAGGAGCTTCTGCCATTCCGGCCGCTCCGCCAGGCGCAGCTCGCGTGAGCGCGCGGCGAGTTGCGCGAGATAGGCGCCGTCCTCGGCGAATGCGACGGTGCCCGGCGCGAAAAGCGCGGCAAGAATCAGCGGCCAGGTTCGCACCGGGGGATGGTACGAGGAAAAGGCGGCCGAAAAAAAACCCTGCGGCGTGGCCGCAGGGTCTTTTCCGGACGGTCGTGCTTTAGAGCGCGGTCGTGTAGCGGGCCAGTTGCTGGTCCGCTCCGAGGACCTGGCGCAGAGCCGCCATGATCTCCGGCGTCGCGGCATCTTCGCTAGCGAAGATGCGCGCCATGTTGTCCTTCGCGACGCGGTTGAACGCGGTGCGATCCTGCGACTCGACGCCCAGCAGGTGCGCGAGCGAGTCCAGCGCTTCGCCGCTGCCGACCGACATGTCGCGCGCCAGCTTCTCCTTATTGCCGTCGATGAACAGCGCCGTCTTCCAGTTCGACTTGACCGCGCCATCCTGCGTGCAGCCCGAGGTGCCGCTCGTGATGCCGAAAGTCTGGTTGCCGAAGGTGCCGTTGGTCGTTACCGCGAGTACCTGCGGCGCGACGCCGGCCTGTCCGTCGAACAGCTTTTAGCCCCAACCGCAATTGCCGATGTTGTTCTCGCCCGCAGCCATCGCGCTGACGGGAAAGAGCGCTGCCACCGAGACGACTGCCAAAAGTTTCTTCATTCGTATCTCCCAATGAGACTGCCCTAGAGCATAAAGTCGTTGTTTCGCCGGGCCGATTTGCGTTCGTCTGTCAAGTTCATTTGGAAATCGGCCGCGAACTATTCTTCAAGGGCTTGTAGCGCGCTGTCAAGGACGTACGTGGCGGCTTTGCAACGGCCGGCGGCATAATGCGCGGGGATTGTAGAAATGACCATCGAAACCGATCGACTGATCTCCGCGCGCCCGTCCTCGCCGCAAGAGGAGCAATTCGAGCGTTCGCTGCGGCCGGCGACGCTCGCCGAGTACGTCGGACAGGAAAAAGTCCGCGGGCAGCTCGAGATCTTCATCGAGGCGACGCGGCGGCGCGCCGAGGCGCTCGACCACGTGCTCCTCTTCGGGCCGCCCGGGCTTGGCAAGACCACGCTCGCGCACATCATCGCGCGCGAGCTCGGCGTCGGGCTGCGGCAGACCTCCGGCCCGGTGCTCGAGCGCCCGGGCGACCTCGCCGCATTGCTCACGAACCTCGAGCCGCGCGACGTCCTGTTCATCGACGAGATCCATCGCCTGTCGCCCGTGGTCGAGGAGATCCTGTATCCCGCGCTCGAGGACTTCCAGATCGACATCATGATCGGCGAAGGGCCGGCGGCGCGCTCCATCAAGCTCGACCTGCAGCCGTTCACCCTGGTGGGTGCCACCACGCGCGCCGGCATGCTGACCAATCCGCTGCGCGAGCGCTTCGGCATCGTCTCGCGCCTGGAGTTCTACAGCCAGCCAGAGCTCGCCACGATCGTGCGTCGCTCGGCCGGGCTGATGAAGGTGCCGCTCGACGAAGCAGGCGCGCAGGAGATCGCGTGCCGTTCGCGCGGCACGCCGCGCGTGGCGAACCGCCTGCTGCGACGCGTGCGCGACTACGCGCAGGTGAAGGCCGATGGCCGCGTGACCAAGCCGATCGCGGACGCCGCGCTGAAGATGCTCGAAGTCGATGCGCTCGGCTTCGACATCATGGATCGAAAGCTGCTCCTTGCGGTGATCGAGAAATTTTCCGGCGGGCCGGTGGGACTGGAAAATCTCGCGCACGCGATCGGCGAGGACGCCGAAACGATCGAGGACGTGCTCGAGCCTTACCTGATCCAGCAAGGCTACCTGCAGCGCACGCCGCGCGGACGCATGGCGACCCTTTCCGCCTATCGACACTTCGGCATCACCGCCCCCGCCGTGTCGCGGGACCTGTTATCCGACAGCTAGAGATCCCCGTCCGCGTCTATTACCAGGACACCGACGCGGGCGGCGTCGTGTTCCACGCGCAGTACCTCGCGTTCATGGAGCGCGCGCGGACCGAGCTCCTCAACCACGCCGGCGTCGATCTCGCGCGCATGGCCGAAGAGCGCGGCATGCAGTTCATGGTGTCGAGCCTCGCCGTGAAGTATCACCGCGGCGCGCGGCTCAACGAGCTTCTGGCGGTGAGCGCGGAAGTGGTTAAAATCGGCCGGGCGAGCGTCGTATTCCGCCAGCGCGTGGAGCGTTCGGGCGAGCTTCTGGTCGAGGCGGAGGTCACGCTCGCGGTGGTCGACCGAGCCCGCATGAAGCCGACCCGCATGCCGATCGAACTCGAACAGGCGCTCAACTAAAAATGCCGACGTTCACGCAGGACCTCGACATCTGGACGCTGATCCTCCACGCCAGCTTCGTCGTCAAGGTGGTGATGGGGGTGCTGGTGGCGGTGTCCTTCCTGTCCTGGATGTTCATCTTCCAGAAGATGTTCGTCATCCGCCGCGCGGTCTCGCAGACGGTGAAGTTCGAGCGCGAGTTCTGGGGCGGCCAGGAGCTTGCCGCGCTCTACCAGGGCGCGGTCAACAATCGCCATAGCATCGGCAGCCTGGAGCGCGTCTTCGAAGCCGGCTACCGCGAGTTCGCCAAGCTGCGCGGCCAGCGCGAGACGGACCCGAGCGACATGGTCGATGGCGCGCGCCGCGCGATGCGCGCGACGTTCCAGCGCGAGATGGATTACCTCGAGCGCCATCTCGCCTTCCTCGCCTCGACCGGCTCGGTGAGCCCGTACGTCGGCTTGTTCGGCACGGTGTGGGGCATCATGCATGCCTTCCGCAGCCTGGCGAACGTGCAGCAGGCGACGCTCGCGCAGGTCGCGCCGGGCATTGCCGAAGCGCTGGTCGCGACGGCGATCGGCCTGTTCGCCGCGATCCCGGCCGTGGTCGCCTACAACCGTTACTCGCACGACGTCGAGCGCCTCGGCAACCGGTTCGAGAGCTTCATGGAAGAGTTCTCCAACATCCTCCATCGCCAAGCGGTAAGGTAAAGGAACAGGTGAACCCTACGGTTCCCCCGTACCCCCTCCCCAACCGTTAAATGCCGGCTCTTCGCAAGCGCGGGCCGATGCACGAGATCAACATCGTGCCGTATGTCGATGTGATGCTCGTGCTGCTCGTCATCTTCATGGTGACGGCGCCGCTCGTGACGCCGGCGGTGATCGACCTGCCGACGGTCGGCAAGGCCGGTGCGCCGCGCGTCGTGCCGCTTGAAGTTTTCGTCAAGGCCGACGAAGGCGTCGTGGTGCGAAGCCGCGACAGCGCCGGCGCCGTCGTCTCCGAGCGCACGGTGTCGCGCGCCGAGCTGGGCGGCGCGATCAAGCAGGCGCGCGGAACGAATGCCGAGCTCTCGGTGCTGGTCGGCGGCGACAAGAACGCGCGCTACGAAGCCGTCCTGCAGGTCATGGACGAGCTGCGCAAGCAGGGCGTGCAACGCGTCGGCCTGCAGGTGAAGCTCAGCCAGTGAGCACGGCCGTCCTGGGCTACGGGCGGCGCGACACCGGGCTTACGCCTTCGGTCATTCTTTCCGCGCTCGTCCACCTCGTGCTGATCGCGCTCCTGTTTGTCGGCGTGCGTTTTCAGAGCAGCCCGCCGACGAGCATCACGGTCGAGCTGTGGGAAGCGCCGCCCCCGCCGCCGCCCGCGCCGGTGGTGGAGGAGAAGCCGCCGCCTCCCCCGCCCAAGCCCGAGCCGCAGCCCGAGCCCGAGGTGAAGAAGCCCGAGATCGCGCTGCCGGAAAAGCCGAAGCCGAAGCCCAAAGCCGAGCCCAAACCGAAGCCCAAGCCAGAGCCGCCCAAGCGCGACCTCGCGTTCGAGAGGCGCATGCGCGAGCAGGCGGCTCAGGAGGAGCGGCAGATGGCGCAGGCGCAGGAGGAGCGCCAGCTGCGCGACCTCATCGCTCGCCAGCAGGCGGCCACGCGGAACAGAGGCCTGGCCACGTGGCGCGACAAGATCGTCGGCAAGGTACGCGGGAATATCATCTTCGACGTGAACAGCGTGCCACCGACCATCGAGGCCATCTTCGACGTCACGTTGCTGCCGACGGGCGAGGTTCTGAATGCCGTCAAGCGCAAATCGAGTGGCAATGCGAGCTACGACGAGGCCGTCTACCGGGCTATCCTTAAGTCTTCGCCACTTCCGAAGCCGGACGATCCGGCTCTGTTTCAGCGCCAGCTGGAACTAAAATTCCGCCCGCAGGACAGATAGATCGGGAGGACGTACCCCTTGCCATTACGCCTGCTTTGCGCGTTGACGTTCGTGTTGTGCTGGCTGCCCGCCGCCCGGGCGCAGCTGTCGATCGAGATCACGGGCGCCGGTGCACAGCGCATCCCCGTCGCCATCGCGCCCTTCGCGGGCGAGAGCGCGCTGCCGCCCGGCATCAGCAGCATCATTCGCGCCGACCTGGAAAGAAGCGGCCTCTTCCGCGGGCTCGAGCTGCCGCCGCTGGTGCCCGAGCCCACCGAGGCGAGCAACGTGAATTACTCCGAGTGGCGATCGCGCCTGGCGGACGCGCTCGTGCTGGGCTCGGTGCTCTCGCGGCCCGACGGTCGCTTCGAGGTGCGCTTCCGGCTGTACGACGTGGTCAAGCAGCAGGCGCTGGGCGGCGTGGCCTACACGCTCGCCAAGGACCAGACGCGCGCGACCGCGCACCGCATCGCCGACTTCGTGTACGAGAAGCTGATCGGCGAGAAAGGCGTGTTCTCGACCCGCATCGCCTACGTGGTCAAGCGCCCGAACCGCTATGAGCTGCAGATCGCCGACGCCGATGGCGCGAATGCCGAGACCGCGCTCGCCTCGTTCGAGCCGATCATCTCGCCGATCTGGTCGCCGGACGGCAAGCGCCTCGCCTACGTCTCCTTCGAGAACAAGAAGCCGGTGGTCTACATCCACTCGCTGCGCGACGGCAAGCGCCACGTGGTGGCCAACTTCAAGGGCTCCAACTCCGCCCCGGCGTGGACCCCCGACGGGGCGCGTCTGGCGGTCGTGCTGTCGCGCGAGGGTGGCTCGCAGCTGTTCATGATCAACGCCGACGGCAGCGGCGTGCGCCGCCTGGCGAGCTCGGCCGCCATCGACACCGAGCCGCGCTTCTCCCCGGACGGGCAGTGGATCTACTTCACCTCCGACCGCGGCGGCACGCCACAGATCTACCGCATGCCGGCGAGCGGCGGCGAGCCGCAACGGGTCACTTTCGAGGGCAGCTATAATGTTTCGCCGAGAATAAGCCCCGACGGCAAGACGCTCGCGTACATCACGCGCAACGCCGGCAAGTTCCAGGTTGCGCTGCTCGATCTCTCGAACCGTCAGGTGCAGATCCTTACCGACAGCGAGCATGATGAATCGCCAAGTTTCTCGCCCAACGGCCGCATGATCGTCCTCGCGACGGTAATCGGCGGTCGGGGCGTGCTGTCGGCGGTGTCTGCCGACGGACGTATGAAGCAGCGCCTCAGCGCGACCGCGGGCGATGTCCGCGAGCCGGCGTGGGGACCCTTTGTCGAATGAAGAGGAGCGAAGTCATGCGTGCCATGTTCTATCCCCTGATCGCGGCCAGCCTGCTGTTGGGCGCGTGCGCTACCGAGCCTGAGCAAAAACCCGGCGCGACCGGCGTCGAGGACCGCGGCAAGCCCTCTGCAACGCCGCGCGCCGTGGAGAGCAAGCCGGTCGCGCGCGTGGATGCCACCGGCAAGCCGGCCGGCTCGCCATTCGCCGCCCTGAAGGATCCGAGCAACATCCTGTCGAAGCGCTCGGTGTTTTTCGACTTCGACAAGTTCGACGTGAAGGACGAGTTCCGTCCGCTGGTCGAGGCGCACGCCAAGTTCCTGCGCGAGAACACGAGCGCCAAGATGCTGATTCAGGGCAATGCCGACGAGCGCGGCAGCCGCGAGTACAACGTCGGCCTCGGCCAGCGCCGCTCGGACAGCCTGAAGAAGATGCTGACGCTGCTCGGCGCGCGGGAGGACCAGATCGAGTCGGTGAGCCTCGGCGAGGAGAAGCCCTCGTGCGCCGATCACACGGAAGATTGCTGGTCGAAAAACCGCCGCGACGACATGCTGTATAGCGGCGAGTACTAGCCGTGGTGCGCGCCGTGCGCCAAACGCTCGCCTCGATCGCGCTCGCCTGCGTCGCCGGCTGGCCGCTGGTGGCGCACGCGCTGTTCGACGACGACGAGGCGCGGCGGCGCATCGACCTGCTGCGCAGCGAGGTGGCGGAAAACCAGCGCCAGGTCGACGAGCGCCTGAAGAAGATCGATGCGGCGCTCGCCAATGCCACCGATCGCAGCGTCCTCATCGACATGGCTTCGCAGCTCGAGAACCTGCGCAACGAGATGGCGCGCATGCGCGGGCAGCTCGAGGTGCTGGCCAACCAGAACGAGACCGCGGAGCGGCGACAGAAGGACCTTTACCTCGACATCGACACGCGCCTGCGCAAGCTCGAGCAGGCCCGCGAGCAGGCCGGTGCGGCGGGGGAGAAACCGGGCCAGGGCGCGGAAGCGGAGGCGAGCCCCGCCGAGGCGAAGGCCTATCAGGCGGCGCTCGACCAATTCAAGCTCGGCAATTACGCGCTCGCGGTCGCCGCGATGCAGGGCTTCCTCGTCACCTATCCGACGAGCAAGCTCGCGCCTAACGCGCAGTACTGGATCGGCATGGCGCATTCCGGCCAGCGCGACTACAAGTCGGCGATCGCCGCGCAGCGCAAGCTCTTGTCCGTCTGGCCCGATAGCGACAAGGCGCCCGACGCCATGCTGAGCATCGCCAGCTCGCAGGAAACCATGGGCGACCGCAAGTCGGCGCAGAGGACCCTCGAAGAGCTCCTCACCAAGTACCCGAAAAGCGGCGCCGCGGCGAGCGCGAAGCAGCGCCTCGCCGCCTTCTCGAAGCGTTGACCGAACTCAGTCCGGCGCAGCTCGTCCCTGCCGTTGCGCTTCCGCATTTTGTGACGGGGGGCGCCTTCGCGCTCGCTTTCATCTTCGGCGCGGTCGGCAACAAGACCCACTTCTGCACCATGGGCGCCGTTTCCGACTGGGTGAACATGGGCGATCTCTCGCGCATGCGCATGTGGCTGCTCGCCATCGCGGTCGCGCTGCTCGGCGCGTCCGCCCTGCACCTGGCGGGACTGGTCGATCTGTCGAAGTCGATCTATGCCTCGCCCAACTTCACCTGGCTCTCGTACCTCGTCGGCGGCTTTCTTTTCGGCGTCGGCATGACGCTCGGCTCCGGGTGCGGCTCCAAGACGCTGATCCGCGTCGGCGGCGGCAGCCTCAAGTCGCTCATCGTGTACGTGTTTCTCGGCATTGCCGCCTACATGACGCTGCGCGGCGTGCTGGGCGCGTTCCGCGTCGGCGTGCTGGAGAAGGCTGCAATCACGCTCCCCTCCGGACAGGACCTGCCGTCGCTTCTGGGCATCAACCGGGGGGTCGTGGCGGCGCTGGTCGCCGGCGCGCTGCTCGTCTTCGTCTATGCGAGCCGCGAGTTCCGCTCGAAGCTCGACTACACGCTCGGCGGCGTCGTCACCGGGCTGGTCGTGGCGGGCGGCTGGTTCGTCAGCGGCTATATCGGCCATGTCGCCGAAGACCCGCAGACGCTGCAGGAGGCCTTCGTCGCCACCAACAGCGGGCGCATGGAGTCCTTCTCGTTCGTCTCGCCGATGGCCTACACGCTCGATTACCTGATGCTGTGGACGGACAAGTCGAAGATGATCACCTACGGCATCGCCTCCGGCGCGGGCGTGATCGCCGGCTCCGCCGCCTATGCGCTTGCCACGCGCAGCTTCCGCTGGGAAGGCTTTCGCGACGCCGAAGACACGGCGAACCACATCATCGGGGGCATGCTGATGGGCTTCGGCGGCATCACCGCGCTCGGCTGCACCATCGGCCAGGGCATCTCGGGCTTCTCGACGCTCGCGCTCGGCTCGATCCTCACCTTCGTCGCCATCGTCGCCGGCTCGGCGGCCGCCATGAAGTACCAATATTGGCGGGCGGGCTGATAAAATTCACGCCCTCCTGATGTCCAATATGGGTCGTTAGCTCAGCTGGTAGAGCAGCGGACTTTTAATCCGTTGGTCGGCGGTTCGAATCCGCCACGGCCTACCAAATAATCAAGGCCCTAGCGTTCGCTAGGGCCTTTTTCTAGATCCAAGGCTTCCGCTATTGCTGCTGGCGGCAGTGCGTTTCGCGCACGAAGATGAGGAGCAGCAACGCGGCGCCGAGCCAGATCAGCATGAACGCGAAGCCGGCACGATAGGCCGCGAGGTCGTAGATGCGCACGCCATTCGCGAGCTCGCCCGTCCAGTAGCGATCCAGTATCCAGCCCACGGCGGGCTGCATGATCATGCCGCCGAGCATATTGCCCATGTTCGTGATTCCGCCCGCCGTGCCCGCGAGCGCAGCCGGCGTCGATTCCTTGGCGATGGCAAAGCCCACCATCACCGAGGCGGAGACTACCCCGGTGAAACACAGCACCACGATCAACAACGGCAGCGACAAAGCCGGCCATAGCAGGGCGCAGCTCCAACCGGCCATGGCGAGAACTGCGCCGGCCGCGTAGATCGGCTTGCGCTTACGCATCCGATCCGAGATCGCACCCACCGCCGGTCCGGCGACGGCCCAGCACACGAGGAGCAAGGACGTGATGAGCGCGGCCTCTGCCGTACTGATGCCGTAATGCGTGCTCAGGTACGGCACGCCCCAGAGACCGCCAAAGGTGAGCGTCGGTCCCGAAACGGCGCCGGAGACCATGGACACCAGCCAGACGTTGCGCGTGCGCAGGGCGCGCGCGAGGCTCGCGAGGATCGGCGCCTGGCGCTTCGGCGTCGCCGGCGCGTAGCTCGCATAGCCGCGCTCGGCCGGATCGTCGCGCACCGCGAGCCAGAGTGCCGCGGCCAGCAGCGCGGTGATCAGCGCCGACACGCCGAGCACGCCGCGCCAGCCGAAAGCGTCCACCAGCAAGCGCAGTGGCAAGCCCGCTGAAACCGCGCCCAGTATTCCGCAGGCGAGCGCGAGCCCGGAGATCATCGCGAAGCGCTGCGGCGCGAACCAGTGTCCCGCGAGCTTGAGCATGGACACGAAGGCGACGCCGACCGATCCGCCGATCATCAGGCGCCCGAGCGCGGCGGTAGCGTAATTGCCCGCCACGGCGAATAGCAGCGTGCCGGCTGCGGCGATTACGGCGCCCGCAGTCAACACGCGCCGCGGTCCCCAGCGGTCGGCGAGCACCCCCGAGGGAATCTGGACCGCGACGTAGCTGTAATAGTAAAAGGCAGCCAGATTTCCCAGTGCCGCGGCATTCATGGCGAACTCGGCCATCAATTCGCGCGTAATTACGGCGGGCGCGACGCGCTGGTAGAAGCCGATCAGGTAGAATGCAGCGGCCAACCCCCAGGTGGCAAAGGCGAGGCGCAGGGGTGGAGCTGCGGCTGAGAGGATGACAGCGTTGGTCAGGTTTTTTCCTTCGAATGTCGATCGACCGGGGCGCCGATCGACTATAGGCTAATCACACCTAGCGAAGGAGAATGACCATGTCAGGAAACACGATCCGGCTGCACCGAGTGCTGCGCGCCAAGCCGGAGCGCGTGTATCGAGCTTTCCTCGACGCCGAAGCCATGGCGAAATGGCTGCCGCCGTACGGCTTCACGGCGAAGGTGCACCAGATGGACGCCAGGGTCGGCGGATCGCACCGGATGTCCTTCACGAATTTCACGACCGGCAAGAGCCACTCCTTCGGCGGGAAATACCTCGAGCTCACGCCGAACGAGCGCATCCGCTACACGGACAAGTTCGACGACGCCAATCTGCCGGGCGAAATGCAGGTCAGCGTCACGTTGAAGAAGGTCTCGTGCGGCACCGAGCTGAGCGTCGTGCAGGAAGGTATTCCGGAGGTGATTCCCGTGGAGGCCTGCTACCTCGGCTGGCAGGAGTCGCTGGAGCAGCTCGCGAAGCTCGTCGACCCCGAGATTCCGGACTAGCAAGGGGGGCTGTTGCTTTTCCTTCACAGCCTGTCAGCGTTTTGAAGGCCGATCGAGGAAAGGACCTACGTCGCGCCCGAAGGCCGATGCTAGGCTGGCGGCGCAACAAGATCCCCCTAACCGAAAGGATGCCTACATGATCCAGTTCCGCCGCTTCGTTGCCTCGGTGCTCATCGTCGCGATGGCCGCCCTGGCCGTGCCGCAACAAAGCTATGCCGCGATGCTCTCCACCGGCAGCGCGATGGCCAGCGCCGAGCGCGATCGCATTGCCACCGTGCTGAACCGCGCCGACGTCAGAGCGCAGCTTGAATCGATGGGCGTGAAGCCGGCCGACGTCGACGCGCGCCTGGCAGCCCTGACCGACCGGGAAGCCGCGCAGATCGCCGCGCAGATCGACAGCCTGCCGGCCGGCGGCGACGCGGTCGGCGCGATTGTCGGCGCCGCGCTGCTCGTATTCATCGTGCTCCTGATCACCGACCTGCTCGGCTTTACGCACGTGTTCCCGTTCACGAAGCCGATTCGTTAGAACAACATCCGCTCAGGGAACGGCGGCGGGCACGAGCCCGCCGCCGTTTATGTCTTGAGGTTTCTTACGCCTTCCTCGCGAGTGCAAAGAGGGCGAGAGCGGCAACGATGCCCAGCGAAGCTATGGTGAGCCCGAGGGTCCTGCCAATCCAGAGGCTCTCGAACCAGCGGTTCACTTCGTCGAAGAGGACGGCCGCCTTGCCGCCGAAACGCTCGAGCTGGCGCACATAAGCCTTTGAGGTGGTCGGGTCGACCGGGTAGGCGGTATCGCCGACGATGACGTACGCGGTCGGTTCGCGCTCATCGCTCGCGCTGAAATAGAGGGCGCCGCCGATCGCCAGCCCGGCGACGAGCACCAGTGCGGCAGCGAGATGCAGGCGTGAGCGCAGGTTCAGATTGGCTCCAGAAAGAAAAAGCCCCGAGTCGCCTGAGCGCTCGGGGCCTCTTCGTTCCAGGCAGCCGGCCTAGAGCTAAACAACACTCCGTAACTACAGGCCGGACTCTTGGATGGTTAGGATTGCCCCCCAAAACTGCGGGCGGATCCTCCGTTAGAGTCCTGCCGGCCGGTGTTGCCTTGGTCTTCTCTCACGGGATCACCTCCTTTCAAAGTTGCCAGACTTTAGTGTAGCAGCCTCGTCAACCCCGCCGCAGGAGCGGTTATCCTGCGCCCCTGCAAGGTGGCCGGAGGAGAGATGAAGATTTCGGGCGTGTTGTTCTTGCTGGGCTGCATGCTTGCGGCACACGCATCGGCACAGCCGTATCCGGCAAAGCCGGTGCGTGTCGTCGTGCCGTCCAGTCCCGGCGGCGCGAGCGATCTCGTGGCGCGGCTCGTCGCTACGCCGCTCGGCGAAATGCTCGGCCAGCCCTTCGTGGTCGAGAACCGCGTGACCGGCGGCGGCATCGTCGGCACGCAGCAGGTGGCCGAGGCGGCGGCGGACGGCCACACGCTGCTCGTCACCTTCGATACCTTCGCGACCAACCCTTTCCTTTTCAAGTCGCTGAAGTGGGATCCGGCGCGCGACTTCGCGCCCGTCATGCAGCTCTGCCGCTATCCGCAGGTGCTGCTCGTGCATCCGAGCCTCGGCGTGCGCACGGTAAAGGACTTCGTCGCGCTGGCGAAGCAGAAAGGCGCGCAGCTCAACTACGGCTCGGCGGGCCCGGCTTCCTCGAGCCGGCTCGCCTACGAGCTGTTCAAGGACGCGGCCGGCATCGAGACGGTGCCGGTCCACTACAAGGGCGGCGGGCCGGCGCTCCAGGACCTCCTCGCCGGCAACGTGCAGGTGATGCTCATCCAGGGCGGCGGCTCGATTCCGCAACACGTGAAAAGCGGCAAGCTGGTCGTCCTCGGCGTGAGCTCGCTGCAGCGCTCGCGCTTTTACCCCGAGGTGCCGACCATTGCCGAAACCTACCCGGGCTTCGAGTCGGAATCCTGGGTCGCGATGTTCGCGCCGGCGGCGACGCCGGCCGACGTGCTTGACCGGCTGCACGGCACGCTCGCCAGGATCCTTGCCGACCACGAGCTGCGGGCGCGCTTCGAGAGCCAGGGCTGCGACGTGGTGGGCGGCACACGCGAAGCGCTGAGCGAGATGGTGCGGCGCGACCAGGAAAAATGGGGCCGGCTGATCCGAGAGAAGAACATAACGGTGCAATGACATGAGCGAACGCGGTTACGCAGACTTGCATGAGCACCTGAAGGCGCTCGAGGCGGCGGGCCTCCTCATCACGGTCGAGCGGCCGATCAACAAGGACACCGAGATGCATCCGCTCGTGCGCTGGCAGTTCCGCGGCGGGATCGCGGAGCGCGATCGCAAGGCATTTCTCTTTACCAACGTCACAGATTCGAAAAACCGCCGCTACGACATCCCGGTCGTCGTCGGCGCCCTCGCCGCGAGCCGCGAGATCTACCGCATCGGCATGAACTGCCCGCTCGACAAGATCAATGACGTCTGGACGCGCGCCATCGCGCAGCCGATCGCGCCTCGCGTGGTGCAGGACGCGCCCTGCCACGAGGTGGAGGTGGCCGGCCTCGACCACATTCCTCTGCCCATCTCGACCCCGGGCTGGGACATCGCGCCCTACACCACGCTCTCGCAGTACATCACGCGCGATCCCGAGACGGGGGTGCAGAACATGGGCATCTACCGCGGCATGTTGAAGGCGCCGAAGCGCCTCGGCATGAATCCGTCGCTCGAGCTGAGGCCCGGCATCTATACGCACTGGCAGAAGGCGCGCAAACGCAAGGAAAGGCTTGCCGCCGCCGTGGTGCTCGGCGCGCCGCCCTGCGTCGCCTTCACCTCGGCGCAGAAGCTGCCGGAAACGATGGACGAGCTGCATGTGGCCGGCGGGCTGGCCGGCGCGCCGATCAACGTCGTGCGCGCGAGGACCGTCGACCTTCTCGTGCCGGCGGAGGCGGAGATCGTGGTCGAGGGCTATATCGACACCGAATACCTCGAGCCGGAAGCGCCGTTCGGCGAATCGCACGGCCACGTCAACCTGCAGGAATACAACGCGTTCATGGAGGTGACCTGCATCACGCGCCGCCGCGACGCAATCCTCACCTCGATCATCTCGCAGGTCACGCCGAGCGAATCGAGCCTCATCAAGCGCGTCGCGCTCGAGCCGCTCTACCTGCAGCACCTGCGCCAGGGCCTCGGTATTCAGGGCGTGAAGAAGGTCTCGATGCACGAGCCGCTCACGAACCTGCGCAAAGTCGTGGTGCTGGTCCTGGAGCGGAGCATGCCGAGAACGGAAATCTGGCGTGCGCTCTACGGCGCCGCGGCCTGGAACCGCGCCGCGGGCAAGTACATCATCGCGGTTAACGACGACATCGATCCGGACAACGCCGACGCGCTGCTGTGGGCGATGTCGTACCGCGCGAATCCGGCGCTCGACCTGGAGATCCTGCGCCACCGCGATCAGGGACATGGACCGCGCAGCCAGAGGAACGGCGGCGAGGACGCTTCGGTGCTGATCGATGCCACGCTGAAGGAGAACTTCCCCCCGATCTCCCTGCCAAAGCGCGAGTACATGGAGCGGGCGCGCGAGATCTGGGAGGAGCTTGGGCTGCCGCCGCTCAAGCCGGAAGCGCCCTGGTTCGGCTACAGCCTGGGCGACTGGCCCGAAGAGCTGGACCAGGCAGCGGCGCTCGCCGTGAAGGGCGAATACTTCCAGACCGGCGAGAAGCTCGTGGCGCGCCGGCGCAAGGACGTGACGATGAATACCGAGGTCAAGCGTACGGGCAGCGGGCATTCGGAATCGGACGAATAAAGATATGAACCGTTTATTCGCCCTCCTGCTGATTCTTCTGTCCGTCTCGGTCGAGGCGCAGCCGGGCGGTCTGCCGATGCGCGATGGCCTGCCGACGCTCGCGCCGATCCTCGAGAAGGTGACGCCGGCGGTAGTGAACATCGCCGTCCTGCAGCGCAGCCCGGAGGACGAGAACCCGCTGCTGCGCGATCCGTTCTTCCGGCGCTTCTTCGGCATGCCGGAGCAATCGCAGCCGCAGATCGCCGCTGGCTCCGGCGTGATCGTCGATGCGAAGAACGGCTACGTGATCACCAACGCGCACGTCGTGAAGGACGCGCGCGAGATCCTGATCACGTTGAAGGATAACCGCCGGCTGCCCGCCAAGCTGGTGGGCGCCGATCCCGGGACCGATATCGCGCTGCTGAAAGTAGAGCCGAAGAACCTGGTGGAGGCGAGGTTCGGCGACTCCGACGCCCTGCAGGTGGGCGACTTCGTGATGGCGATCGGCAATCCCTTCGGCCTCGGCCAGACGGCCACCTCCGGCATCGTTTCGGCGCTCGGCCGCAGCGGTCTCTCCGTCGAGGGCTACGAGCACTTCATCCAGACCGATGCGCCGATCAACCCGGGCAACTCGGGCGGCGCGCTCATCAACCTGAAGGGCGAGCTCGTCGGCATCAACTCCGCGATCATCGGGCCGGCCGGCGGCAACGTCGGCATCGGCTTTGCCGTGCCCTCGGTCATGGCGCGCGCGGTGATGAGCCAGCTCATCCGCTTCGGCGAGGTGAAGCGCGGCCGCCTCGGCCTGTCGATGCAGGATCCGGTCGGCGGCATGGAAGGCGCGCTGATCGCCGAGGTGCAGCCCAATTCGCCGGCGGCGAGCGCCGGCTTGCGCAAGGGCGATATCGTGACGGCGCTGAACGGCCATCCGGTGCGTGGCGCGGCGGAGCTTCGCGCGCGCCTCGGCGTCGTGCCGGCCGGCGATAACGTGGAGCTGAAGGTCCAGCGCGGCAAGGAAACGCAGGTCCTCAAGGCGCGCATCGCCGAAGTGGAAAAGGCGCAGGCCGGCGGCGGCCAATCGGTGGCGGAGCTGAACGGCGCGTCGCTGGCGGAAGTCGAGCGGCGCGGCCTGCCCGGGAAGAACCGCGCCGTCCTGGTGACCGAAGTCGAGACCGGGTCGCCGGCTTTCGCGCACGGCATCCGCGCCGGCGACCTCATCATCGGCGTCAACCAGCGGCGGGTGACGACGGTGCAGGAGCTCGCCAAGGGCCTGCGCGCTTCCGGGCGCCTCGCCCTCAACGTCGTGCGGGGGGATTTCCTGCTGACGATCCAGCTGCGCTGATTATTCGCGTACCCGCGCGAGTTTCTGCACGTCCGGCAGGCGCCGCAGCGAGCGCATGATGCGCGCGAGGTGCTGGCGGTTGGCGACCTCGACGACGAAGTGCATGGTCGTGAACACGGCGCGGTCCTCTTCCATCGTGATCGAGTCGATGTTGGAGGCGGCTTCGGCGATCTGCGAGGCGACGCGCGCGAGCACGCCGCGCTGGTTCTCCACCGTGACGTCGATCGCCGCCTGGAACAGGCGATTGGTGCGCGGATCCCATTCCACGTCGATCCACTGGTCGGGCTCGACCTTGCGCGAGCGCACGATCGCGCCGCAATCGACCTGGTGCACGACGAGCCCCTGGCCTTTCTTGATCGAGCCGACGATGGCGTCGCCGGGAATCGGCCGGCAGCAGGTGGCGAGCTGCACGGCGATGCCCTCCGTGCCGCGGATCGTGACCGAGGTCTTGGCTTCCTCGGCGTCGGTGCGCTTGAGCAGCCGGCGCGCGACGACGGCCGGCAGCCGCTTGCCGAGGCCGATGTCGGCGAGCAGCTCTTCCTTCGACCGCGCACCGCCATCGCGCACCACGCGCTCCCAGCTCGCCGCGTCGACGTCGGCGAGCGAGGCTTTCAGGCTCTTCAGCGCCTGCTCGATCAGGCGCTCGCCGAGGCCGGCGGACTCCTCGTACTGCATGGTCTTCAGGAAGTGGCGGATGTTCGAGCGCGCCTTGCCGGTGCGCACGTA
>DATDCR010000115.1:0-1993 GCA_036524215.1 Burkholderiales bacterium | reverse complement strand
GGCGAGAAGAAACCGAGCGGTCCCGCCTTGAAGCTCCTGGATCTGGTGGATCGCAAGGGCCTGAAGGCGCTGGCATGATCGTCATGGCGCCAGAGCCGATCGTGCCGCCGTGCGCTGCGTGGCCGGCCAATCGCGTGCTGTCGGTAGCCGTTGAGGCCGAGCAAGAAATCCGCTGGATATGGACAACGACGCATGACGGCGCAAGCTACGTGAGCGGATACACGATCGTGGAAACGGGCAAGAGACGAATGCCGACGGGTTCACCTTCGGCCCCCAACTCGTAAGCCATACGATTCCCGCCGCCGTGCCCGACGACTCCGATCTCGAAGCGGTCATGCGCTATCACGAGCGCAGCAAGCATCACTTCAACCGCTTCGCGGCCGGGCCGGGGGAGCTCGACTGGGCGAACCAGCCTGATCCGTTCCGGCGCTACGAAGGCGCGGCGCTGACGCGGCTGCCGCTGCTTGGGCCGGACGAGGAGCCGGTGTCGCCGGACTACGAGAAGCTGTACGAGCGCGACGCGGTGAAGTGCGTGCCGCTCGGCATCCGCTCGCTTTCGCGCCTGCTCGAGTACTCGCTCGCGCTCTCGGCGTGGAAAGGGATCGGCGAGACGCGCTGGGCGCTGCGCATGAACCCGTCGAGCGGGAACCTGCATCCGACCGAGGCGTATGTGCTCGTCGGCGACATCGCGGAGCTCGGCGAGGCGGGCCTCTTCCATTACGCGCCGAAGGAGCATGGGCTCGAGCGGCGCGCCGACTGCCCGGATTCCCTCCTCGCGGCGCTGCGCGGCGGTTTTCTCGTCGGGCTCTCCTCGATCTACTGGCGCGAGGCGTGGAAGTACGGCGAGCGCGCCTTCCGCTATTGCCAGCACGACGCCGGGCACGCGATCGGCGCGCTGCGCCTCTCGGCGGCGGCGCTCGGCTGGTCGGCGCGCGTGCTCGACGACCTCGCGGACGAGACGATCGATGCGCTTCTTGGCCTCGAGCGCGGCGCCGACTTCGACGGCGCCGAAGGCGAGAGCGCGGAGCTGGTGATGGCGTTCTGGCCGGGAGAAGGTGAAGCGCAAGTCCCGAGCCTCGATGCTGGCGCGGTGCAGGCGCTGAAGAGCGCGCGCTGGTACGGGAAAGCGAATCGCCTCAGCCGCGAGGAGCCGGTGGAGTGGGAGGCGATCGACAGCGTCGCCGCGGCGTCGCGCAAGCCATGACCAGCGCCGGCGAGATCATCCGGAGGCGGCGCAGCCTCCTCGCCTGCGACGGGGTGACGTCGATTCCGGCGGCAAGCTTCTATCGCATGCTCGAGCGTGTCATGCCGCGCGACACGGTACCGTGGGATGCGATCCCGTGGGCGCCGGCGATCCACTTCGGGCTCTTCGTGCATCGCGTCGACGGCCTCGAGCCGGGCCTTTACGCGATGGCGCGCGATCCGGCCAAGGTGCAGAAGCTCAAAGCCGCGATGCAGCCGCATTTCGCGTGGCAGCCGCCGTCGTTCTGTCCGGCCGGGCTGCCGCTCTATCTCCTCGAGCGCGGCGATGCGCGCGAGCTCGCGAAGCAGCTGAGCTGCCGGCAGGACATCGCCGGCGACGGCGCCTTCTCGCTCGGCATGATCGCCGAGTACCAGGAGAACCTGGTCGCGCACGGGCCGTCTTTCTACCGGCGCCTTTTCTGGGAGGCGGGCGCGATCGGGCAGGTGCTCTATCTCGAGGCCGAAGCGGCGGGCGTGCGCGCCACCGGCATCGGCTGCTTCTTCGACGATCCGGTGCACCAGGTGTTCGGCTTCCCGGACCTGGGCTTCCAGTCGCTGTATCACTTCACCGTCGGCGGCTACGTCGACGATCCGCGGCTGACGACGCTGCCCGCCTACTGAGGCGGCAGGGTGACCATGAACTGCGCGCGCGGCGAGAGAATGAAGGTCGACGGTCCCTTCGGGTTGTCCTGGCCCCAGCCCATCACCATGCCGTCGGCGCGAATCGCGTAGCTGAGCGTCATCGAGGTGT
>DATDCR010000114.1:0-7691 GCA_036524215.1 Burkholderiales bacterium | reverse complement strand
TGCAGGTAGGCGACGTCGGAGTTGTGCAGCGCCGGGTTCAGGTAGAAGCGCGGCAGCAGGCGCGCGCCGAGCCAGTGCGTGCCGTCGTTGCGGCCCTCGGCCTGCGGGAAGAGCGTCAGGTTGAAGCTCCAGAGGCCAAGGCGCGCGTATGCGGCGGCAAGGCGCGCCAGCGTGCGCGCGAAGACATCGAGGTCGGCGTCGCTGCATTCGCCGAGCGTCGCGCGCTCCGCGAACACCGCCTGCACGTCGCCCAGCATGCCGACCGGGCAGAACGGCGCCCACCAGGTGACCGGGCCTTCTTCGACGATGAAGCGCTCACCGGCGCGTTCAGTCTGTAGTAACAAGGAAGGCCACGAAACGCCATGGCGTTCGAGGAAGCGCGCCTCGGCGGCGAGCTCGCGGCGCAGCGCGTTGCCCGGCGTGTCGGTGACGATCACCTGCATGTGCGGATGCACCTGCGAGGCGCCCGAAGGCGGCATGTAGTTCCAGGTGACGATGCCGAAGGCGTCGCCCGTCACGGCGGCGCGCGCCTCGCGGATGAAGTCGCGCGCGAGGATCAGCGCGTCGGCGATCATCGCCGGCCGCAGCGCGTCCATCGGCGCGAAGTGCTCGCGCTGCATCGAGACGATCGCCGACACGTCGTCGTACGGGAAGAGGTTCGGGAAGAGCAGCGCCTCGCCGCGCGCGCTGCGCCCGCCGCGAAGCAGAGCCTCGGGATAGCGCGGCGTCACCGTCTCGACCTTCTCCGGGCAGAACGGGCAGCTCGCGCGCGTCGCCTCGACCATCGCCGCGAGGTCCGGCACCTGGCGCGGCGGAAAGGCGAAATGGCAGATGCGCGAAGTCTCGCCGGTCAGCGGATCCTCGCGCACCTCGCTCTCGATGTCGGCGAGCTCGAACTTGCGCCGCGGATCGTGGATGCGCGCGACCTTCCTGCGAACGCGGAAGTCGACCCTGGGCGCCTCGCGCTTCGCGCGCGCGCCGATGGAGACCTGGTGGCGCTCGATCTCGGCGATGAGCGCCGGCACGCCCTCGCCCGTCGTCGCCACCGTGCGCACCACCGGCGGGATCCACGCCGAGCGCTTGCGGATCTCGAGCATCGCGAGGAGCTGCTGCTCGGCCCGCGCCGCGAGCGGCATGTCGGACTTGTTGACGACGAAGATGTCCGCCACCTCGAGCACGCCGGCCTTGATCGCCTGCACCTCGTCGCCGAGGTCCGGCGGGCAGATGACGAGCTTCGTCTCGGCCACGCCGGCGATCTCGACCTCCGACTGCCCGGCGCCGACCGTCTCGATGATCACCACGTCGAAGCGCGCCGCATCCAGCACGTCGAGGACGGCGCGCGTCGTGCGGGTCAGGCCGCCGAGGTGGCCGCGCGCGGCGAGCGAGCGGATGAACACGCGCTCGTCTTCCTGGTGGTCCAGCATGCGCAGGCGATCGCCGAGGAGCGCGCCGCCGCTGACGGGACTGGAAGGATCGACCGCCAGCACCGCCACCGTCTTGCCGGATGCGCGAAAGGCGCCGATCAGCGCATTGACGAGCGTGGACTTGCCGGCAGCCGGCGGCCCGGTCACGCCGAGGATGCGCGCGTGGCCGGTGCGGCCGGCGAGCGCCGCGCGCACCGCCGGCGCATCGGCGTTCTCGTTCTCCACCGCCGAGATGGCGCGCGCGATGGCGCGCCGGTCGCCGGCGGCGATGCGCTCCGCCCAGGAAGCGGCTGCGCTCATCGCTTCAGCGTCCCTCGGGCTTTGCGCCGGTGAGCTCGATCATGCGCCGGTAGTTCGCGATGTCCTTGCGCACCCACGCCTCCAGCTCTTCCGGCGTGGTCGGCGCCGCGTCCACGCCGGCGGTGGTAAGGCGCGCCTTCACCTCCGCCGTCCCCAGTGCTCCAACCAAGGAGGTATTCAAGCGTTGAATCACGGCGTGCGGCGTGCCGGCGGGGGCGAGGATGCCGTACCAGTTGAGCATCGTGAACTCCGGATAGCCCGATTCGACGAAGGTCGGCACCTCCGGGGCGACCGCGGTGCGCGTCGGCCCGGTGACGGCGAGCGCGACGAGCTTGCCGGCCTGCGCCTGGCGGATGCCGTTCGAGGCGACGATGAACGAAAGCGTCACCTGCCCGCCCATCACCGCGGCGAGCGCCGGGCCGCCGCCCTTGTAGGGCACGTCGATCATGTCGAGCTTCGCCATGCGCTTGAACCATTCGAAGCCGAGGTAATGCGGGCTCGAGGTGCCGAGCGAGGCGAAGCTGAGCTTGCCCGGATTGGCGCGCGCCGCCGCGACCGCGTCGCCCAGGCTCCTGATGCCGGCCGCTGGAAAGGTCACCAGCATCAGCGGCGAGGTCGAGACGCGAGTCACGAAGGCGAAATCCTTCAGCGAGTCGTACGGCAGCGGGATGCCGAAGGCGGCGTTGATCGAGTGGAAGTCGGTGGTGAGGAGCAGCGTGTGGCCGTCGGCCGGCGAGCGCGCGAGCGCCTCGGTGGCGATCACCGAGTTGCCGCCCGGACGGTTGTCGACGACGACCGGCTGGCCGAGATCCTTCGTCAGGTAATCGCCGAGCGCGCGCGCCGCCACGTCGGTGCCGCCGCCGGGCGGGAATGGAACCAATATCCTGAGCGGTCTACTGGGAAAGGATTGGGCCGATGCGGCGCCGACGAATGCGAAGAGAAGGACGGCGAGCAGCGAGCGGATCATGTTGCCTCCCTTATTGGCGCGGCAGGCTGGGCCGCACGAGCAGCGGGCCGTAGAGCGAGAGAAATACGACGAACCCGGCGCCCCACAGCAGGATCGAGCCGGCGAGCGCCCATTCGCCGAGGCCGTAGATCGAATACGCAAGGCGCAGCAGCGCGCCGGCGAACACCATGCCGAAGGCGCTGCGCATCGCCGGCGCCACCACCATCGGCCGCCCGGTGTGGCGCAGCGCGACGCGCGGCATCAGGCCGATCTTCAGCATGCCGTAGGCGCCGAGCGTGAAGGCATGGATCCAGGCCTCGCGCGGCACGCCCGGCGAGACCTCCGCGGCCGCGCGCAGCAGCAGTCCGACGATGAGCCACAGGTAGCCGAGGTGCAGCGGCCACAGCATCGGCTCGCCGACCACGCGCCAGCCGCGCCAGCGCGCGAAGCGCACCGCGTGGACCGCGGCTGCGAGCAACGCCGTGCCGATCATCACCCCCGGGGGAAGGTCCAGGAGATCCGAGGCGGCGTAGGCCACCATCGCCGCGGCGGTGGCGTACTCGAGCGGCATCAGGATCGCGGCGGAATGCTCGCCGCGCGCCTGCAGGTAGCGGCGCGTGAAGGCCGGGATGAAGAGTCCGCCGTAGAGCGTGAAGAGGAAGGCGAGCGAGTGCACGCCGAGCATGAGGCCCCAGTACGGGTCGCCGAGGTGGAACACCAGGTTCGCGGCGGTGAACGTGACGAGCGGCAAGAGCGTCCACCAGAAGAGCTGCCGGCGCGCCTTCCTCACCGTGAGAGAAAGGAAGACGGCGAGGAGAGGCAGCAGCGCGCAGTCGAGGACGGTGACGACAAGAGGCGGCAGCCACGCGATGGCATTCATCGCGATGCGGCCGGCGAGCCAGAGCGCGGCGAGCACGGCGAGCGGCGCGCCGCGGATCTCGCTGGCGCCGGTCCAGCTCGGAATCGCAGTCAGCAGGATCGCGCACACCAGCGCCGCGGCGAAGCCGAAGAGGAGCTCGTGGCCATGCCACAGCGCGCCCGATGCGTACGCGGGCGCGCCGGTGTTGCGCGCCACGAGCCACAGGACGAGGCTCAGCGGGCCGTAGATCCCCGCCCCCAGGAAGAACGGGCGGAAGCCGCTCGACCAAACGCTCAACCGGGTATCACGCCGGCGGCCGCGAGCGCGCCGCACTCGGCGTCGGAGAAGCCGGCCTCGCGCAGCACGGGGCGCGTGTGCTCGCCGTACTTCGGCGGGAAGCGGAACTCGCGCGATGCCTCGGGCAGGTCGACCGCCATCGGCTGCATGCGCACGCGCTTGCCCTCGGGCGTGGCGGTGAGCGTGAGCCGGTTCTTCAGCGCCTCGAGCTCGCGCACCGCGGCGACGCCGTTGATGCGCGCGTGCGGCACGCCGGCCGCGCGCAGCTCGGCGATCATTTCCTCCGCCGTCATCGTCGCCGTGAGGGCGGCGATATCGCGCTGCAGCTTCGGGCGGTCGCGGATGCGCCCCTCGTTCGTCACGCGCTCTTCGGTGGCGAGCGAGGCAAAGCGCGGACGCTCGGTCGTCAGGCGGCGCCACTGCACGTCGCTGCCGATCGCCATGTAGAGGAAGCCGTCGCGCACCGGGTAGACATTCGTCGGCACGAACTTGCGGTGCTCGTTGCCGGCGCGCGTGATCTCCCACGGCTCGCAGTCGAAGTCGATGAGCGGCAGCGTGGTGATGAGCCACGACGCCGCGGCCTGCAGCATCGAGACGTTGATCTCGCGGCCGCGGCCGGTCTCGGCGCGCTCGGCGAGCGCGAGCATCACGTTGGCGTACACCTCGTCGCCGGCCTTGAGGTCGATCACCGGCACACCGCACAGCACCGGCGTGCCGTTCGGATCGCCGGTGAGCTCGACGTAGCCCGCCATCGCCTGCACCACCGGGTCGTAGCCCGGCACGTCGGGATACTCCGGCCCGAGCGCCGAGATGCCGGCCCAGATGAGGTCCGGCTTCACCGCGGACAGCGTCGGGTAGTCGATGCCGAGCGCCTTGTAGCGCTCGGGGACGGTATTGCAGCAGAACACATCGGCGTTCAATCCCTTCACCAGGCGCTTGAGCGCCTCGCGACCCTCGGCCGTCTTCAGGTTCAGCGCGATCGCTTCCTTGCCGACGTTCGGCGCGATGTAGTAGCTGCGCCGGTCCTCATCGACCACGCGCTTGCCGATGTAGCGGTTCGGATCGCCCGGCAGGCCCTTGCCCGCGCCGAGCGCCTCGATGCGGATCACGCGCCAGCCGAGCTGCGCGAAGCGCAGCGTCGCGTACGGCATCGACAGCGCCTGCTCGAGGCTCAGAATGGTTCTTCTTTTCAAGACCCTAACCCCACGACGGCGCCTGCGCGGCGCCGTGGAGCGCGCGGTACACGTTCTCCGGCGTGAAGGGCAGCGCGGTGATGCGCGTGCCGGTCGCGTTGTAGATGGCGTTCGCCACCGCCGCGGCGATGCAGATCGCCGGCGCCTCGCCGACGCCTTTCGCGCCCTGCGGCCCCTCGCCGTCCATCGTCTCGATGAACGAGATGTCCATCTCCGGGATCTCGGGCGCGGTGACGAGCTTGTAGTCGCGGAAATTCGGGTTCTTCACCACGCCGTTTTCGACCATCAGGTCCTCGGTGATGGCGTAGCCCTGCCCCATGACGATGCCGCCCTCGATCTGGCCCTCGATGCCCAGGCGGTTGATCACGCGCCCGACGTCGTGCGCGCCGGTGACCTTGACGAGGCGCACGATCCCGGTCTGCGTGTCGACCTCGACCTCGCACACCTGCGTCGCCCAGGCATAGGCCGCCGACACGTCGCCCTTGAACTCCTTGTCCTGGTGCTTGCTCGGCGGCTCGTAGTAGAAGCTCGTCATCACGAGCTCCGCCTTGTCGGAGAAGTGCAGGCTGCGCAGGAACTTGCCGAGCTCGAAGAGTTTCTTGCCACCAGAATCCACTATGCAGCCATCGCGCAGGGCAAGCGATTCCTGCGGCACGTTAAGCTTCGAAGAAGCAGCAGCCAGAATCTTGGCCTTCGCCTTGCGCGCGGCGCCGATCACCGAGTTGCCGGCGATGAAGGTGGTGCGCGAGGCATGCACGCCGACGTCCCACGGCGTGATGTCGGTGTCGTTGTTGACCACGGTCACCGCGGAGAGCGGCAGGCCGAGCTCCTCGCAGGCGAGCTGCGCGAGCACGGTCTCCGAGCCCTGGCCGATCTCCGAGGCGCCGGTCATCAGCGTGACGTGCGCGAAGTCGTCGATCTTGAGGATGGTGCCGCAGCCGTCCGACGGATAGATCTTGGCGCCGCCGCCGACGTGCAGCATCGAGGCGATGCCGACGCCGCGCTTCACCGGGTTCGGGTCCTTCCAGCGCGCGCGGTTCTCGGCCTGCTTGCGCAGGAAGTCGCTGCGCGTCGCCACGGTGGTGAGGCAGTCCTTCAGGCCGCAGGTGTTGAAGTGCATGCCCTGCGGCGTCACCTCGCCCGGTACCTGCGCGTTCTTCACCCGGAAGGCGAGCCCGTCCATGCCGATCGCCTCGGCGAGCTTGTCCATGTGGGCTTCCACCGCGAAGGTCGCCTGCAGGTTGCCGTAGCCGCGGAACGAGCCGGCGTAGGGATTGTTCGTGTAGACCGCCTGCGTGTGGTACTTGCAATGCGGCACGCGGTAGAGCGACGAGATGGTCTGCATCATCACGAACGGCGTGGTGGCGCCCCACGAGGTGTAGGCGCCGTTGTCGTGCACCGTCTCCACCGTGCGGAACGTGAGCGTGCCGTCCTTCTTGCATCCCGAGCGCAGCTTCATCAGCACCGGCTGGCGCGTCGGCGAGGCGATGAATTCCTCCTCGCGCGTGAAGACGAGCTTCACCGGGCGCTTCGTGATCTTCGCGAGGAAGATGGCGATCGGCTCGAACGGATAGATGTCGAGCTTGGAGCCGAAGCCGCCGCCGATCGGCGGCTGGATGATGCGGATGCGCGCCGGGTCGATGCCGAGCAGCTCGGCGAACTCGCGCTTGTGCAGGAACGGCACCTGGGTGTTCGAATACAGGAGCAGGTTGCCGGCCGGGTCGAACTCGGCGATCACCCCCGAGACGCCCATGCAGCAGTGCGTCACGTAATGCAGGCGAAAGACGTCCTCGACCACCACGTCGGACTCGGCCTCGCCCTTCGCCACGTCGCCCTGCGCGTAGTCGAAAGTCATGGCGACGTTGTCCGGCTTGCCGGCGAAGGCGACCGGCGTGCCGGGCTTGAGCGCCGGGCTGCCGTCGGCGCCGTGCGGCTCCGGATGGATGAGCGGCGCGTCGGGCTTGAGCGCCTCGGCGGCGCTCGTCACCACCGGCAGCGGCGAGTACTCGACCTTGATCAGCTCGAGCGCCGCCTCGGCGATCTCCTCGCTGTCGGCGGCGACCGCGGCGATCTCGTCGCGCAGGCTGCGCACGCGGTCGGTCTTGAGCGGCAGGTGGTCCTTGGCGACGCCGATCGGCCGCTGCCACGGCACGTCGGCGGCGGTGATCACGGCATGCACCCCGGGCAGGGCCTTCGCCGCCGCGGTGTCGATCGAGACGATCTTCGCGTGCACCTGGGCGGAGCGCAGGATCTTCGCGTGCAGCGCGCCCGGCACCTCGAGGTCCTGGATATAGCGCGTCTTGCCGCTCGCCTTGTCCGGCGCATCGAGCTTCGGGATGCGCTTGCCGATCAGGCTCCCGGGAGAATCAGGGACAGACCACGTTTTCTTGTCTGCGCTACCCATGCTTTTCTCCAAGCGCTGCCTCGTGGATGGCGTCGATGATCTTGCGATAGCCGGTGCAGCGGCAGAGGTTGCCCTCGATGCCGCGCCGGATCGATTCCTCGTCTGTCGCCGCGTGTCCCTCGATCAGGTGGCTCGCCTGCACCATCAGGCCCGGCGTGCAGAAGCCGCACTGCACCGCGCCGTTGGCGACGAAGGCGTCCCTTAGCCGCTCGCCCACCTCGCTCGTCGCCACGCCTTCGACGGTGAGGATCTCGCGCCCGTCGCAGTC
>DATDCR010000113.1:0-8265 GCA_036524215.1 Burkholderiales bacterium | reverse complement strand
GCCGCCGCCCTTCGCCGCGGCGGCAATCGAGGAGGCGGTGGATGCGGATCTGGATCTCGTGATCTGCATTACCGAGGGCATTCCGGTGCGCGACATGGTGCGCACGAAGTACAGGATGATCGGCAAGCGCACGCTGCTCGTCGGCCCCAACTGCCCCGGCGTCATCACGCCGGACGAAATCAAGATCGGCATCATGCCGGGCCACATCCATAAGCGAGGCCCGGTCGGCGTCGTGTCGCGTTCCGGCACGCTGACCTACGAGGCGGTCGGGCAGCTGACCGAGCTCGGCCTCGGACAGTCGACCTGTGTCGGCATCGGCGGCGATCCGGTCAACGGCCTGAAGCACATCGACATCCTCAGGATGTTCAACGACGACCCGAAGACGGAGGCGGTCGTGATGGTGGGCGAGATCGGCGGCGCCGACGAGGAGAACGCGGCGCGCTGGGTGAAGGCGAACATGAGGAAGCCGGTGGTCGGCTTCATCGCCGGCGTCACCGCGCCGCCCGGCAAGCGCATGGGCCACGCCGGCGCGATCATTTCCGGCGGCAAGGGCACTGCCCAGGAGAAACTGGCCGTGATGGAGGAATGCGGGATCAAGACCACCCGCAACCCGGCCGAGATGGGCAGGGCGCTCAAATCCGTACTGAAGTAGTCCGCTACCCGCTCCTCGCGACGCTCCCGTACGCCGGGACGATCTTCCTTTCGTCGTTCCTGCTGTTCCTGGTACAGCCGATCATCGCCAAGCAGATCCTGCCCTGGTTCGGCGGCTCGGCCGGCGTGTGGACCACCTGCCTGGTCTTCTTCCAGGTCGTGCTGCTCGCCGGCTACGGCTACGTCGACTGGACGACGCGGCTCGGCGCGCGACGCCAGATGTTCCTGCACGTGGCGCTGCTCGCCGTCTCGCTCGCCTGCCTGCCGATCATCGCCTCGAGCAGCTGGAAGCCGCAGGGGGACGAGGCGCCGATCCTTCGCATCCTTCTGCTGCTCGTCGCGACGATCGGGCTGCCGTACTTCCTCCTTTCGACCACCACGCCGCTCGTGCAGGCGTGGTACTGGCGGCGTTTTCGCAGCGCCGTGCCTTATCGCCTGTTCGCGCTGTCGAATTTCGCCTCGCTGCTGGCGCTGCTCGGCTTTCCACTGCTTTTCGAGCCCGCCTTCGACCTGCGGCAGCTCGGCTGGATCTGGTCGTTCGTCTACGGCGGCTTCGTCGTGCTGTGCGCCGCGGTCGGCTTGATGTCTGGCAGCGGCGCCATCGCCGTGGGCGAGGACATCGCGACGCGGCCCGCGCCGCTCGCGCTGTCACAGCAGCTCGTCTGGCTGGGGCTCTCGGCGATGGGCTCCGTGATGCTGCTCGGCGTGACCAACCACATCACGCAGAACATCTCGAGCGTGCCGTTCCTGTGGGTGCTGCCGCTCGCGCTTTACCTCATCACCTTCATCCTCGCGTTCGACCATCCCCGCTGGTACCTGCGGCCGCTGTTTGTCGCTTCGCTGGTCCTGCTGGTGCCCGCGATGGCGTACTACGTGCCTTCGCTCGACCTGCGCGTGGCGGCGCCGGTATACCTCGTCGGCCTGTTCTGCGCCTGCATGTTCTGCCATGGCGAGCTGGCGCACTCGAAGCCCGATCCGGCGCACCTGACGCGCTTTTACCTGATGATCTCCGTCGGCGGCGCGCTCGGCGCGGTGCTGGTGGCGATCGTCGCGCCGCTCGTGCTGCCGGGTTATTTCGAGCTCGGCATCGCGCTGGTGGCGCTTTCCCTCCTGCTGGCGCTGCGCCTGAGGCGGCTCGCGCTGTGGGGCGGCGCGGCGGTGGTTGTCGCGACGACCGGCCTGGTGTTGCAGGCGGCGCATACCTATACGCAGGGCATGCGCGTGATGGAGCGCGACTTCTACGGCGTGGTGCGAACCGCCGACCATCTCGAGCCGGTGCCTTACCGCTCGATGTACCACGGCGCGATCATGCACGGCGGACAGTTGCTCGGCGACTCGTTCCGCAATACGCCTGCCGATTACTTCAGTCCCTCGTCGGGCTATGGGCGCGTGTTTACGTCGTTTCGCGAGGTCGAGCCGCGACGCAAGCTCTCGGTCGGCGTGATCGGGCTCGGCGCCGGCGTGCTCGCGGCCTGGATGCAGCCCGGCGACCGGCTGGTGTTCTACGAGATCAGCCCGCGCGTGGTCGACATCGCGAAGCGCGAGTTCACCTTCCTCGCCGACACCGCGGCGCGCACCGAAATCGTGGTCGGCGACGGCCGCCTTTCTCTGGAACGCGAGCCGCCGCGCGGCTTCGACGTGCTCGGCATCGACGCGTTCTCCGGCGATTCGATCCCGATGCATCTCATCACGCGCGAGGCGATGGCGCTCTACGTCAAGCACCTCAAGCCCGACGGCGTGATGGTGTTCCAGGCCACCAACCGCTTCATCGACCTGCTGCCGGTGGTGAAGCGCCTGGCGAGCGAGTTCGGCCTGGAGGCCTACAACGTCTCGGACATCCCCTTGTCGAGCGAAGGACCCGAATACTGGTATTCGTCGACCGACCAGGTCATCGTGACGCGCAACCGGAAGCTGCTCGATTCGGCGCGCTTCGACGAGGCGGAGGAGATCGACGAGCGCGCCGACCTGCCGACCTTCACCGACGCGCATCACAACCTTCTGCGCATCCTGAAGTAAGCTCGCGCCATGCGGCGCTTCAAGCAGGTCGACGTCTTCACCGATCGCGCGTTCCGCGGCAACCCAGTCGCGGTCGTGCTCGACGCCGAAGGCCTGCAGACGCAGGAGATGCAGCGCATCGCCGGCTGGACCAATCTTTCCGAGACGACGTTCGTCCTGCCGAGCAAGACCGCCGACTACCGGCTGCGCATCTTCACGCCGCGGCAGGAGCTGCCGTTTGCCGGCCATCCGACCATCGGTTCGGCGCATGCCGTGATCGAGGCCGACCTGGTGCCGAGGAAACCGACACTGGTGCAGGAGTGCGGCGCGGGCAGCATCCCGCTCAGCGCCGATGCCGATGGCATCTTCCTGCGCGCTCCGGAGGCGAAGATTTCAGCGCTGACGAACATCGGCGCAGCGGGGATCCCGCTCGCGCCCGCGGCGCCATTACTGCGCGTCGACGTCGGCCCCGTGTGGCTGGTCGGCGAGATGACGGACGCGCAAGCGCTCGCCGCCTTGAAGCCGGACATGGCGGCGCTCGCCGCATGGACGAGCGCCCTGCATGCGACCGGCATCACGGTGTTCGCCGCGTCGGGGGAATCGTCGTGCGCGCTCCACGTGCGCTCCTTTGCGCCGGCGCACGGGATCGCCGAGGACCCGGTCTGCGGCAGCGGCAACATTTCCGTGGCGGCGTACTTGCGCCACAACGCGGACCGTCGCTTCGGCTCGAGCTACGTCGCGCGGCAGGGGATGCAGCTGGGACGCGACGGGCGCGTGTCGGTGCGCTTCGACGCCGATGCGATCCACGTGGGCGGTCGCGCCGTGACTTGCGTCGAAGGGACGCTGCGCGCCGGCTAGACCGCGGCGAGGTCCGGCTCGCCGCAATGCTTCAGGATCTGGGCGCGCACCTGGTCACGCATCCTCACCGCCGCATTCCAGTCGCCGCCCTGCGGTGCGACGGGCTCGCTGATCGTGACGGTGATCGGTGCGCGGCGCAGGTACCAGCGCTCGTCGCGCAGCACGGAGCGCACGCCGCGCAGCGCAACCGGCAGCACCGGGACCTGCGCCTGGACAGCGGTCTGGAAGGCACCGGTGCGAAACGGCAGCAGCCCGGTCTGGCGAAGAAGCGTTCCCTCGGGGAAAACGATCAGCGTGGCGCCTTCGCGCGCGACCTGTGCCAGGGCATCGGCGTCCCCGGCGCTCTTCTGCACATCGAAGCGCTCCACGAACTGCGCGCCGAGGCCGCCGAGGAAGATCCGCGTGATCGGGTTGTCGCGCAGCTCGCGCTTGGCGACGAAGGCGGTGCGGTTCCACGGCAGGATGGCGAGCAGCACCGCGCCGTCGAGGTAGCTCGTGTGGTTCGCCGCCACGACGTAGGGGCCGCTCGCGGGCACGTGCTCCAGGCCGCGCACCGCGACCGGGATGCGGCACAGCCGGAAGAAGGCTCGCGCGCACGTCTGCGCGACGCGCCACGTCGGTTTGCCCGGTGCGACTGCGGCGACGGTGAAGACCACGGCAAACACGATGGCGAATAATGCCCATGCCCAGAGCGCATAAGCCATGCCGCGCGCGACGCGCCAGAGCCGGCGCGACTGCGGCAGCGCGCCAGCGAGCGCGAGGCGCGTGAACTGCAGCCATACGGCTTGCGGCCTCACCGCCGAAGGCCCGCGCTCGTAATACTCGCGCGCGGCGACGCGGCGGATCTTGCCGCTCGAGGTCTTGGGTACGGTGTGCGGCGGCGCGAGCACGATGTCGTCGACCGGCGCGCCGATCAGGCCGATGGCGAGCTCGTTGATCTTGTTCTTGATCTCCGCATGGCGTGCGGCCTCGCGCTCGCGCGTTTCGGCGAGCACGACCACGCGCTCGGTGCCGCCTTCGGCGTCGCTCGAGCCGAACACCGCGACGCAGCCCCGGCGCACGCCCGCCAGGTCGCCGACCGCCTCCTCCAGCTCGTAAGGGCTGATGTTGCGGCCGCCCCGGATGATGATGTCCTTCTCGCGCCCGGTGATGAAGAGGCGCCCTTCCGCGAGATACGCGCGGTCGCCGGTGTTCACCCACTGGCCGTCGAAGAGCGCCTGCGTCGCTTCCGGGTTGCGGTAGTAGCCGGTCGTCGCGGATGGGCCGCGGAACTGCAGCAGCCCTTCGCTCCGGTCCGGCAGCTCGAGTCCCGCCGCGTCCACCACGCGCAGCTCGTGATCCGGCAGCACGGTGCCGCAGCACACGACCTTGAGCGGCGCCGGATCGTCCGGCTTGGCCGGCACGGCCTGGCCGCTGACTGAAAATTCCTCGCGGTCGAGCAGGTCGACGCGCCACGCCTCGCCCGGCGGCGTGAAGGCGAGGCCCACCGAGGCTTCGGCCAGCCCGTACACGGGCGAGATGACATTGCTGCGCAGGCCGTGTCTTGCGAAGCGCGCCTCGAATTGCGCCATCGTTTCCGGGCTCACCGGCTCGGCGCCGTTGAATGCGAAGCGCCACGAGGCGAGATCGAGGCCTTCCAGCTCGTGGTCCGGGATGCGGCGCATGCAAAGCTCGTAGGAGAAGTTCGGCCCGCCGGAGATGGTGCCGCGATGGCGATGGATGGCGCGCAGCCACTGGCTGGGGCGCGAGAGGAAGGCGAGCGGCGACATCAGCACGACGGGAAAGCCGAGGTACATCGTCGCGAAGCAGCCGCCGATGAGGCCCATGTCGTGATAGAGCGGCAGCCAGCTGACGAAGACATCTTCGCTCGTCGCGCGCGCCGCCTTGCCCATCGCGCGCACGTTGGCGAGCAGGTTGGCATGCGTGAGCACCACGCCTTTCGGTTGCCCGGTGCTGCCGGACGTGTATTGCAGGAAGCCGATCTGACCCGGGCCGCCGCGCACCGGGGTGAAGCCCTTGGCGCTGGCATCGAAATCACCGGGGACCAGCACCGCACGCAGCGATTCGACCTGCGCCCGCAGCAGCCAGGCGAGCGGCTTCGCCTCCGGGATCGTCACCATCATCGACGCGCCGGCGCTCTTCAGGATGCCGACGTGGCGCGTGAGGTGGTCCTCGATCGTGGTCAGCCGCGCCGGCGGATAGAGCGGCACCGGAATGCCGCCGGCGAGCAGCGTGCCGTAGAAGCAGAACAGATATTCCTTGGAGGTCGGCAGCATGATCGCCACCGTCTGTCCTGCCGCAAGGCCGGCATCGGCAAG
This sequence comes from Burkholderiales bacterium, assembly GCA_036524215.1. GTDB lineage: Bacteria > Pseudomonadota > Gammaproteobacteria > Burkholderiales > SG8-39 > SCGC-AG-212-J23. The sequence continues at coordinate 2,443 of DATDCR010000113.1, read as the reverse complement.
CCGTACGGCATATGCAAGCGCACCGTCCCAGAGGTGGCGGTAAGTCAGCGGATGCTCCGCGCCGTCCTCGTAGAGGTGAACCGCCAGGCGATGGGGCTGTTGCTCGACGTGATATTCGAGCGCCTCGGTAAGCGTCCTGGCGTGCTCGGGCGGCCGCACACCGCCGGCCTGCACGAGGCTCGCGATGGTGCGCTCGGCCGCCTGCGGCGCATGCCCGCCGCTCGCCAGGAGGAAGCGCAGCAGATCGCGCGGCGTTTCGCTCGACGCCAGCGCCTGCTCGGGAAGGCTTGCCTTGAACTCGCGCTCGACGCGCAGCACGAGCTCGACGCGCGCGAGGCTGTCGAGGCCGAGGTCCTTCTCGAGCGAGCTGTCGAGGGCCACGTACGAATCGACGTGGGGACGCGCCTCGCGCGCCACTTCCGCAACGACCGCGAGCAGCCGATTCGGATCGATGGCCGGCGTCGATTGGCCTGCGACGCTATCAGACGCGCTAGCCATGAGAGGCGGCAAGGATACCGCAGCGAAGTGCGAGAATCCGGCATGGCGTTTGAAACGCTGCTTTCCATTGCACGACCGCTCGCCTTCGCGAAGGGCGAGCGGCTGGTGCGCCAGGGAGAGCCGACACGAGGCGCGTTCCTCGTGCGCGAGGGGCGCGTCGAGGCGCGGGTGGCGGTGCCGGGCGGCGACAGCTTCGCCGTGGCGACGCTCGGCGAAGGCGATCTCTTCGGCGAGATGGCGCTCCTCGAACGCGGCGTTTGCTCGGCCAGCGTTGTCGCTCTCACGAACGTGACCGCAGCCTTCGTCGAACGCGACGATTTTCGCGCGCTGGTGGCGAGCCGCGATCGCGCCGCGCTCGGCGTGCAACGGGAGATCACGCAGCTCCTGGCGGCGAAATTGCGCGCGCTCAATGCCAAGGTGCGCGAGCATGCGGCCGATGAAGATCGGGCGCCGCGCGACGCGCTGCCGCAGCGGATCGATCTTTCGGGCGCGCCATCGCCCGCATTCGACTGGCGTGCATTCCTGCCTCTGCTGCGCTTCTTCGAGGGGTTCGATGCCTACGAGATCGAGGAGCTCGCCGCCGTCAGCCGTGCCATCGAGCTACCGCGCGGCGCGTGGCTGTTCGCGCCAGGCGAGCGCGCGGAAAGTTGCTTTGTCGTCGTACGCGGTGCCGTGGAAGTGGTCTCGCGGCTGGGCGAGCTCGAACGGCGGGTGGTCCTCGCCGGGCCGGGCGAGCTGGTCGGCTACCTCGCGGTATTGCACGGCGCCCACCACGCAGCGGGCGCGCGCGTGCGCGAGAAGGCGGCGCTGCTCGAAGTTCCGGCCGTGCGCTTCCGTTCGCTCTACGAATCGAGCTCCGGCACGGCGGTACGGCTTCAGCGCGCCATCCATACGAGCCTGCTGCGCTCCATCGCGCGCACCAACACCCAGCTCACGCGCCTGATCAGCGCCGCCCGCCTGCGCGGTGCGCACGCCGAAGGCCGCGCGCTCGAAGCGGCGCGCGGCAGCCAGATCGTCGATCTAGTCGAGAAGCCGAACGGCTAGCCGCGGACGGCCGTCCCGCACCTCGGCGAAGAGCGCCCCGTATTCCGGCAGCTCGACCCACGACGAGGTATCGCGCGTCAGCGGCTCGGACGCGACGAGCAGCGAATTGGCATGCTCGGCGCCGCCGCTCATCTTCCATTCGCCGTCCTGCAGGCCGTAATCGCGCCCCAGTGTGTACCAAAGCGAAAGGTAGCTCAGGTTGGCTTCGTGCACGCGCGCCGGATCCTCGGTGCGATAGCAGCCGAAGTCGAAGCAATAGCGCAGCGCCGCGAGCTGGCTGCCGTTGGCGATGAACAGATTGACGGACGATGACTGCTCGATGCCGATCCGGTCGCGGGCCTTGCGGATCACGCCGAGCATCGACGCCAGGGCCGCGAAGACCTCCGCCTCGGCCGCCGGTCGCGCCGGATCCTCGAGCTGGGAGACAAAGAGCGCGTAGATCCATTCGCTGTCCGTCGTGCCGCGGATGCGGGCGAGATATTGCGGACGGATCGCCGCGGCGAGCAGCGGTTTCATCTCCTCGATGCCGGCGAGGTCTCCGTTGTGCGCCAGCGCCCACGGCAAGCCGTCGAACTGGAATGGGTGGACGTTCTGCAGCGAAATATCGACGCTGGTGGAATAGGCAACGCCTCGCACGTGAGCGAGGACGCAGGCGGCTTTCACCTTTTCCGCGAGGTTCTTCAGGTTTCGATCGAACACCGGCAGCGAAGGCGAGCCGTAGAAATACGGCTGCTCCGGCGCGTGCGAGGCCGGGTCCCAGGCGCGCAGGCCGAATCCCGCCAGGTTGAGCAGGTTCAGCATCTTCGGCATGTAGCTCTGCCGCACCAGCGCGGAGTCCGGCTGGAAGAGCAGCTTGTCGAGCACGACCGGCTCGCCGAGGTAAAGCAGCGCGCGGCACATG
>DATDCR010000112.1:0-6145 GCA_036524215.1 Burkholderiales bacterium | reverse complement strand
CTAAAGAAATCGCAAGAACCAAGCTGCGCTTCGCAGGCCTGCAGGCCTATCACGGCCGCGCGCAGCACGTGCGCTCGCTCGCCGAGCGCCGCGCGGCCATCGAGTCGGCGGCCGCGGCCGTGCGCGAGACGAAAGCGCTCCTGAAGAAGAACGGCATCGACTGCCCGATCGTCACCGGCGCGGGCAGCGGCACGTACATGCTCGAGGTGGAGAGCGGCGCGTGGGACGAGATCCAGCCGGGCTCCTACGTCTTCATGGACGCGGACTATGCGCGAAACGAATGGGCCGCGCCGCTGCCGCGCTTCCGGCACGCGCTCTTCGTCCTCAGCACGGTGATGAGCCGGCCGGCGCCCGACCGCGCGATCGTCGACGCCGGCCTCAAGGCCTCCAGCGTCGACTCCGGCCTGCCGCTCGTCTGGCAGCGGCCGGGTGTGACCTATGTGCAGGCATCCGACGAGCACGGCAAGCTCGAGGGAGGCCCGCTGCCGGCGCTCGGCGAGAAGCTGCTGCTGGTGCCCGGACACTGCGACCCGACGGTGAACCTCTACGACTGGTACGTCTGCGTGCGCGGCGGTCGCGTCGAAGCGCTCTGGCCGATCAGCGCCCGAGGGGCGCTTCTTTAGCGGCGAAAGCAGGCCGCGGGCTCGCCGTTTCCACGCGGCAGCCATAGCGCCTGCACCCCGGGCTGGAAAAGGCGAATTGACGGCCGAACAGCCTGAGCAGATAGGCCGAACCGAAGATCCGGAATCCCATGCGCCGCAATGCCGCGAGGGAATCGAGATTGGTGGCCTCGACGTAGGAAAGCAGTCCCCGCGCCCCCTTCGCGCGGTAATGCTCGAGCGCCCGACGTACGCCGGCTTCGTACAGGCGCCGCCCGCGGTGCGAAGGCTGGGTGAATGCCTTGTACATGTATACCCACTGTGCATCGAAATGCGCCACGGCCTCCGGCGGGCCGATCGGCGTCGGCCGCGTCGAATACCAGCTGCTCGAGATCAGGCGCCCACCGCGGCAAACGCCGTAGCAGGCGTCGCCGCGGCGAATCGCCTCGCTGACGAACCCGGGCGAAATCTCGGTCCGCGGGTCGGCAGCGAAGCGCCGCAACGCCCGGGCGGACTGGAAGCCGTGCGTATAGCCCTCGCACGTCGCCTTGCAGCCTCGCGCATCCTCGATGACGAGGGCTCTCAGGACGCGAAGGCCAGTGACCCAGGCGAGCAGCCTGAGCATGGCTTGCCTCGCCGTATTCCACATCCCATGCCGCGCGATCTTGCGCAACAATCCCGCCATGAGGCGTCCGTGTTTGTTCTGGGAAGAGCAAAGCTAATGAACCGGAAGAACCACATCCACCAACTTCGCTAGGCCATCAGGCTCATGAAAAAGGAATTCTGCAATCCGCATCCCCTGAAGAAACCCCGCTACTGGTCCGACGCGGTCAGCCTCAGCGGGCCGGCGAAGCTGGTCTACGTCTCCGGCCAGGTGAGCTGGGACGCAGCCGGCGCCGTGGTCGGCAAGGGCGACATGCGCGCGCAGTGCGAGCAGGTGTTCAACAACGTCGGCACGGTGCTGCGGGCCGCGGGCGCCTCCTGGAGCGATGTCATCAAGATGAACGGCTACATGGTCGGCATGAACGCCGCGAACGTGGCCGCGTTTCGCGAGATCCGCGCCCGGTACCTGACGCCGGACCAGCTGCCGGCCAGCACGCTGGTCGGTGTGACGAGCCTCGTCCAGCCGGAGCTCCTGCTCGAGGTCGAGGTGATCGCCGCCATCGCCGCGCCATGAGAAGCGGTTGAGCGACGAGCGCTACGGCTGGGTGGTGGTGGCGTGCGCCTTCACCCTGATGATGGTCGGCTTCGCGTCCGCCTATTCCTTCGCCGCCTTTTTTCACGCGTTCGAAGCCGAGTTCAGCGCCTCGCGCGCGCATATCGCGCTCGTCTTCTCGGTGGCGGCTTTCCTCTGGTTCCTGCTCGGCGCGCCGGGCGGCATGGCGGCCGATCGCTTCGGCCCACGTCGCGTCGCGCTCCTCGGGGTGGTGTGCCTTGTCGCCGGACTCTGGATGGCGGGCCGCGCCGATTCGCTCGGCGTCCTTTACGCGAGCTACAGCATCGGCATCGGCGTCGGGGTAGGGCTGGTCTACGTGCCCTCGGTCGGCGCGGTGCAGCCGTGGTTCACGCGCAACCGGGCCTTTGCCTCCGGCCTCGCGGTTGCCGGCATCGGCGCGGGCAATATCGCCGGCCCGCTGCTCGCCGCCTGGTGGATTGGTCTCTTCGGCTGGCGCGCCGCGTATACGGCGCTCGCGATATTCGTGCTGATCCTCGGCGGCGTTGCGGCCCTTGCCATCCGGCAGAAGCCTCGCACCGCATCCACCGGGCCGCTGGCGGGCGCCACGCTGGGCGCAGCCATGAGAAGCGGTGCGTTCTGGCTTCTGTACGGCTCGCTCGTGCTTACCTGCGTCGGCCTCTTCGTGCCGATGGTGCATCTCGGCCCCTATGCGCAGGACGCCGGCTACACCGAGGCGCAGGGCGTCACGCTGGTGAGCCTGATCGGCGTCGGAAGCCTGGTCGGGCGCTTCACCATCGGCGGCATCGCCGATCGCCTCGGCCGCATGCCGTCGCTCGCCATGATGTATGCCGGTCTCGGCGTGATGCTGGTGGTCTGGTGGAGCACCACGGCGTGGTGGCTGCTCGCGGTGTTCGCCGTCGTTTTCGGTGCCTGCTACGGCGCCTACGTGGCGCTGCTGCCCACTATCGCCATGGATCTCTACGGGGGCCGCGCGGTGTCGGGCATCATCGGCTGCCTGTATACGGGCGCCGGCCTCGGCACGCTGGTCGGCCCCTGGGCGGCAGGCGCCGCCTACGATCTCCTCGGCTCCTACGACGTGCCGATCATCGCCGCAGCCTTCCTTTCCTTCCTCGCCGCCCTTTGCGTGCTGCCCCTTGTCCAGAAAAAACACCAAATCGTCCATAGCGGTCAGTGACTCGCGCGGCGTGCGCACGCTCCACGTCGGCGGCGAGGCGATCCAGAGCGCGATGCACATCGACGATCCGCATGCGCTCGCGCTCGACTACACGCGCTGCATGATGGCGTTCCTGCTGCTGCATCCCGAGCCGCGCGAGGCGCTGATGATCGGCCTCGGCGGCGCGTCGCTGCCGAAGTTCTTCCACCAGAAGCTGCGCAAGACCAAGGTGCGCGTGGTCGAGCTCGACCCGCGCGTGGTGGTCGCCGCGCGCACGCATTTCCTGCTGCCGCCGGACGACGCTCGGCTGACGGTCGAGATCGGCGACGGCGCCGAGGCGCTCTATCCCGAATGCTGCGATGTGCTGATCGTCGATGCGTATCACGACGAGCTGCACGTGCCTGAGCTCGCCTCGGCCGAGTTCTACGACGCGGCGTTCCTCGCCTTGCGCGATCCCGGCGCGCTGGTGGTCAACTTCATGAACGACGACCCGAAGTTCGACCAGTACCTGCAGCGGCTCGAGCGCGCCTTCGGCGGGGCGGTGCTCGTCCTGCCGGCGCAATACGATCCGAACTTCGTCGCCTTCGCTTTCAAGGGTGCTCCCCAGAGAATCTCCTGGACCGCGCTGCGCGCGCGGGCGGAAAAGCTGGAGGCGCGCTACGGGTTGCCGTTCACGCGCTACGTGCCGCGGCTGCGCAGCATGAATCGCTCCAACGCCGACGAGCTGCTGATCCATGGCGAGTGAGGTGGTGCTCCTCGCCGGCATCGCCTTCCTGGGCGCGATGATCTTCGGCATCACGGGCTTCGGCTCGGCGCTCGTCACCATTCCGCTCGCCACGCACTTCGTGCCGTTGCGCTTCGCGCTCGCGCTCTACGCGCTCGTCGACCTGTGCTCGGCGCTGAGCGTCGGGCTCGAGAATCCGAAGCACGCGGTGCCTCGGGAATGGAAGCGGCTCGTGCCGATGATCCTCGCCGGCACGGTCTTCGGGGTGACGCTCCTCATCAACCTGCCGCGCGGCGCCGCGACCTTCCTGCTCGGCGCCTTCATCTTCACCTACGCGCTGTACAGCCTCTTGCGGCGCACGAGCCCGCGCGTGATTCATGCGGGCTGGGCCTGGTTCGCCGGCTTCTGCGGCGGCATCACCAGCTCGCTTTTCGGCGCCGGCGGACCGCCGTATGCGATCTACCTCTCGCAGCGGGGACTGACGAAGGAGCAGTTCCGGGCCACCATGGGCTTCGCCGCGATCACGAGCATTTCGCTGCGCACGACGGCTTTCTTCATCACCGGTTCGCTTCTTGACTGGCGCGTGTGGGAATGCGCGGCCGCCGCCGTGCCCGCCGCGCTTCTCGCCATCTACATCGCCCGTCACCTTTATCACCGGATTTCCCGCGAAGTGGTGATGCGGGTGATCTCGGTGATCCTGCTCGCGTCAGGCGGCTCGCTTATCTTCCGCGCGCTGCACTGAGGCGAGGTCGCGGTTCGCCGGCCCGTTGATCACGTGGCCATAGGCGTCGAAGCGCGAGCCGTGGCAGGGGCAGTCCCAGGTCTTCTCGGTCTGGTTCCACTGCACGATGCAGCCAAGGTGCGTGCAGGCGCCCGAGCACTCGTGCACGGCGCCGTTCGGGTCGCGATACACCGCGACCTTCTCCAGGCCGCGCCGCACGATCGCGCCGCTGTCGCGCGCGATCTCGTCGACGGATTTCACGTCGCCCGGCGTCAGCCAGTCGGCGTACTGCGCCGCCATGTTGAGGTCCTCGCGCGCGAACTCGCCGGCCGCCTTGACCGGCACGCGCGAGGGCGAATACAGCTTCTCCCACGGGTTCTTGCGGCCGAGGATGAGGTCGCAGAGGAGCATCCCGGCGATCGTGCCGTGCGTGAGCCCCATGCCGGAATCGCCGGTGGCGACGAAGATGTTCTCGTGGTCCATCGGGTTGCGGCCGATGAAGGCGAGGTAGTCGACCGGCTCCATCACCTGGCCGCCCCACATGAGCTCGACTTCCTTCATCATCGGGAAGCGGCTCCGCGCCCAGGCCTCGAGCTTGCGATAGCGCTGCGGCGAGTCGTGCGCCTGGCCGCTCTTGTGGTCCTCGCCGCCGATGATGAGCAGGTCGTCTTCGTCCATCGGCTGGATGCGGATGTAGTGGTACGGATCGCCCGTGTCCCACGCGAGCGCCTTCGGCACCGAGCCGCGCGGCACGCGCGCGCCGATGACGTAGGTCATGTAAGGCGCCTGCTTGGTGTGGATGGCGAGCAGGTTGTTGACCGGCACGTTGGTCGCCACCACGATCGCATCGCCGGTCACCACATGGTCGCCGACGTGCACGAGTCCCGGCACGCCGCCTTCGACGTGGTCGGCGTGGCTGTGGCAATAGATGCGGCCGCCGGCGCGCTGGATCGCCTTCGAAAGGCCCATCAGGTACTTGAGCGGATGGAACTGTCCCTGCCGCGGGAACTGCAGGCACGGGCCCGTATCCCAGGCGAAGGGCGCCCGCGCGAGGAGCTTCACGTCCTTGAGGCCGGCGCGATACGCCGCATCGAGCTCCTCGTGGAGGGTCGCCGGCTTGTCGCCCTCGGCGAGGAAGAGATAGCCGTCGAGGCGCGAGAAGTCGCAATCGATCGCCTCGTCGCGCACGATCTCCTCGATGCGCTCGATGGCCGCGGTGTGGCTGTCGGCCGCGACGCGGATCGCCTCCTCGCCGTGCAGCTTCTCCAGCTCGAAGTAGCGGTCGTCGAGCGCGTTGGTCAGGTGTCCGGTCGTCATGCGCGTCATCCCGCTCGCAAGCGCGCCGTCGTCGAGCACCGCGACCGACCTTCCGGCCTTGCAGAGGTGATAAGCGGTGGAGAGGCCGGCGATCCCGCCGCCGACGACGCAGACGTCGACGTGGACGTTTTCCTGGAGGGGGCCGCATTCCGGCATCGTGCTGGTGGCAGACCAGATGGATTCGTGGCGTGGCATGGCAGTTCTCCGAAAAGACACCGGAGATGCCTGCAATAAACGCTCCTATGGGCGGTCGGCCGTCGCTCGGTGGGGACCGCCTTGAGTCTTCCTTTGCGGGAGTTAGTGCCCTGACCCCGAATTAGTGCGCGTCGCCCACCAGCGCGCGAGCTGCGCGCTGATGGCGGGGGTGCTGTGGATCTGCGGGAGCGAGCGCTCTTCCTTCGGCTGCTCCTTTCTTTCCCACTCGGCGACGAGC